>JAAZON010000149.1 GCA_012797725.1 SAR324 cluster bacterium
CTTCGATAGTTAGTTTCCTGTATGCCTTTTCACGAGTCAACATCAACTGATCGTTGCCAACCAATTGAGTGATTCTGCCATCGATGCTGACTTGATTTCTCAGCATGTTAGTAATGTGCTCCGGTAGTCCCACTGATTCAGCAGACCCGCGCCCATGCCTATTAGGGCTTTTCTCCTCATTTAAGAATGCTGGCTTGTAGTCACTCATTTTGTCTCAGTCGCATCTAAAAGCTTTTCAATGAGCTTCCAAGCCACGTTCACGTTTTCATTAATCATCCTAAGCTGTATTCTTTTCTTGAGGCTTCTTGGAACTGAGATAGTCCAGGCTACAATTGGGTCTTCTGTGTTCTTAATTCCTACTGGTCTACCCATTTTGTAATCCTAACAGCTGTTGCAATTTCTTCAGGTCTTCCTCGGACATCGTTTCTTTTAGGTTCGCGATCCCGATTTCTTTGACCTTCTTTGCAAGTTCTTCGGTGTTGGCCTGAGCTTGATGAAGCCCGACGCCATGGTTCATCCCGCCACAAATGCAATCGCACTTTTCATGAGTCGCATCATAGCATCTTGCATCACATTTTTTTCGACGGAGGTCTCCGCCTTGCTGGGCGCTCATTAACACAGTCATCTTCATTCCTTCCTCATTGACTCAACTCACAAGAGTCAATGTAATATGAATCATTTTATAGGTACAATAAATATTTAATAGGGTCAATCATACTATTAAATTACTTCCTGAATAAATTCTTCGTCCGACGCTGTTCCATGGATTCACTAACACAGATTTTATCAACTTCAAGTCGGATGTACTGAACCAGTTGCTCATACCCAGCATTTCCACTGCCAAAGTCTTTTCTGACACAGTCATCTCTATAAGCTGGGTTGAACAGTCGCCACATCTGTGATTTATTGAACCAACAGATCGTAAATCGAACGCGATCTCTGACGTAGCATTCCAAATATGGAACACCTCTCTTCGAGATGAGGAAACGAGCCTGGAATCCCCCTTGATCGATATCCATATTCAAGCGCTTAGCAAGATTCCTGTTGTACATGTTAATCTTGCTCTGCACGTACGACAGTCTGACCTTATCAGCTGGCCTTTTCATTTTCTACATCTCCATTTCCATAAGTTTCATTAAGTGCTTTTTCTTCAGCTTTGAGCATTTCCTGATAGTTTTCATCAGTTATAACCCTTGCATTGTCATAACATTCGCTCAATGCACTACACATAAAATCTACAAAATCCTGCTCATCAAGAAAATCTCCATTTTCTGACGTGATTGTAATCTTATCAGAAAACGGAAATATGCCTACAGATGGGTCGCCTGGATTGTAGATATGAAAAACTATTGACTTGCTCATTTTACAACACTCCTAAACGGCCCATGAGCTATTCGAATGCCAACAGTTTTCTCATCAGCCATTAATTCTTCAAGACGTTTAAAGAAGGAATCTACATCATTGAACTTCTCAACATCTTCCTTCCCATTGTTTAACCTGTATTTAATCTGGTATTTTTTCATCTGTTAAATAATTCTTGATGATGAAACTCTGGCCTTAATTGCTCAATAAGTTTCATTATCTGCTTTATTGTTTCATCTTCTACATCTAATTTCATGGTGCTGATATGGCACAAAAATTGTATCATTTGCTTTCGATCAACCTGAAAGTCTGAGAACCCACACCATAATGAAAACACTGTAAAATCTAAGTTAACCTCGCGCAAGTCAGCCCCGTGCAAGTTAGCCCCGTGCAAGTTAGCCTTGCGCAAGTTAGCCCCGTGCAAGTCAGCCTCGCGCAAGTTAGCCCCGTGCAAGTTAGCCTCGCGCAAGTTAGCCCCGTGCAAGTTAGCTTCGTGCAAGTTAGCTTCGTGCAAGTCAGTCCAGCACAAGTCAGCAAATGGCCTAATTAATTCTTTATCCATATTTACCTCAATTCCACGTATTCTAACAGGATGACGACGAATTCCCAGGTAGCCGACGACTGGATGTTGGTAGCTCGAGTCAGCATCTCGTCCGCTTGCTTCCTCATCCCGGCCTTTCTCAACTTATCTGCCGCTACGCATAGCAGCCCATAGATGTTCCTTGATTCCTGCCTGACGTTTATTACAGGCTTCTTTGGATTCTTGTAATGAGCCAGCTTGTCAATGTCATTTAACAACTTCTCATTAATCTGTGGCGCAATTTTGTTTTTCTTCATACATCCTCTCTTAATCTACTGTAATGATGGGTGGCTTGCCATCATAATAGGATTCCAAATTCGCCTTAATCTCATTCATTTTCTCAACGAACTTCACGAATTCAGCTGCATTCATCTGAAGAGTATCAATCTTTGGGTGCTCAAATGCAGAACTCTCGTCCTTTAGAACGATGAACACTTGGTCTGGTTTTCCATCACAATCTTTACTGGACTCATCGAAGTATGAATCCACTTCATCTGGGTCTATTGGAATGAAAGATTGAATTGGGCTTTGTGGAACTAACGTTACTTCCAAATCTTCTTCATCATTTGGAACTATTCGTTTTTCTGCTTCCCAACCCAAATCTTCCAATTCCCATTCAATATCATTGAATCCTGTTAAACACATTGTCTTCGCATGATTTTCATTAAGTGCAAAAACCTGCGCTTTGTAAATTCCCTCCGCCGTTGCTTGAACAGAGAAATGGAATTCCACGTTGAATTTCTTCATCTTTTCTGGCATATTACTTTACTCCCCTTAACCAGATTTGGTCGAATTGCTCATTGAACTTACTGACCAAATCGAGGACAACTAACAGGATGCGAATAAAAATTACCGCGGTGCAGAGACCCAGGACCCTTTCAATTAGGAATTTTCCTAACGGGTCTAATTGTTCTAAGATTTTCTTCATACAACCTCCATTGTTTAGATTAAATGTTTGTGGGGCAATTATTAACAGATTATCTTTACTTGATAATCCTTTTGTTTCTTTTAGGTTTCAAAATAACAAATAACGCAATAATCAGAAATAAATCAACTACCGCAATAAATAATCCTAACATAACTCCTCCATTTTTGTCTATCTGTGTCTATCATAACATGTATAATATAACATTTATATAATTAAATATTTAAATAAATTATACAGAAAATCAAACACAGATAAAAAAGATTTTATACTTAAGTCTATATCTATCAATAAGTTATGTAAGTGATATAAATTATAACACATAAATTAATCATATATAATTAAGTATATATTTAAGTTATTATCTATCAATGAGTTATGATTCAAACCGGCTGATATGATATCCAGAGTAGTATGATTGAGAGACGCCGGGAGCCTGATATTAACAGGTGTAAAATCATGTAAAATAAAAAAATAAAAAAAAATTTATAATAATTA
>JAAZON010000150.1 GCA_012797725.1 SAR324 cluster bacterium
CTTTAGCCCCGAGAAAATACGAAAAACTAATTGGAATTAAAAAGTACCTTGGCTCGAAAGTTAGTCGCTTCATTGCAAGAACATTGACAATCGGAACAATAAAAATAATCAATAAATAGAAGCTCCATTCTGCATCTGCCCTCTTCCACATATCGAATATTCCTCTAAGAAGAAGGATGAAAATAAAGACACAAAGAAGCACCGAAAGAATACCAATAGGTATATTATTTGATGATAAAATAGGAGCATTAAAACTGATGCAGAAAGTGTTCACAATAAGATCCAAGAGAGAGTAGATATTACCAGTTCCTTTGTGTAAATTTACGATGTATGTGAAAAATACAAACATTACAAAGGTCATAGGCAACAAGTGAGCAAATGCCATCTTGGAAAGAGCAATCCCTGGCTCATATCGAAACAAAACGAGACTTGACCAAATAACGGAAGCTATGAGAAATTGGATTGAACTTAAGTGTGAACAAATTCCTAGAATCAGAGCTATTTGATAAGTTAAAGCGTACAAAGGCCGTCCTGAATCCAGGAACTTCCGCAGTTGAAACCATGCCACTAGTACGAAAAAAAGCATTGGCGCATAGCCTCTTGCCTCTGATGCATAAAGAACCATCATGTAAGACAAGGACCAGAACACAGAAAGCGTCAGCGCTTCGACTCTTCTCTTTTCCTGAACATCACCATAAATAACAACAAGTGTCACCAAACCAGATATTAGAGACAGGAGGCGATATTCCCACCATTCATATCTGTCACCAAGCAAATACATAAAAAGAAGTATAATGGGGTGCGCATTTTCATCTTTTGACTTAATTAGTGCATCGAAAAATGAGGAATAATTCTTAAATATGTTGTAAGACCATATTTCATCCAGTGAGAAATCATTATAGATTCCAAAAATGCGAAGAAGCGCACCAATGCAAATTATGCCTATTAAAACCAATTGGAACTTTGTGAACCTAGGCATACTATCCCCCTTTAAACACAAGTATCTCTGAATTGAGTTTAAAGCAATATGCAGTAGCTCCATCAACAAAATAAGCTACTCTATTCAAACGACTTGTTGTCAAAAAGCCCCTGTCTTATTTACCTTAAAAAATGAATGAGAATATCTGGACGAAGGGTTTTGATTTACTAAAACTTGCGGAGAAAAGGATTTCAGATATCATAAAAGTTGGAAACAATCTGTAGCTTATAAGATAAAATAACATTTGGAGAAGATGCATGGGATTAAAAAATGTCACAGTAAAAACAAAGATGGGTCAAAGTATGAAAATTGAATGCACCGCGGGTAAGCACACGGTGTATATTGATCAACCGTCTTCATCAGGAGGCACTGACTCAGGTCCAACTCCCCTCGAATATTATCTTATTTCCTTAGCAGGTTGCATCTCATCGATTGCACGCATAGCGGCAAAGCAAAAAGGAATTATTATTCATGCTATTAACATCACATGCTCAGGAGATCTAGATGTCGATGTGCTTCTTGGAAAGAATCAAAGTGCCAGAGCAGGATTTGAAAGCATTAATTTATCCGTAAATCTTGATGCAGATCTTAGTCCCGAGCAAAAGAAGGAGTTCCTTGAAGAAGTAGAAAGGCGTTGCCCTGTTTCTGAGAATACGACTAATAAAACTCCTGTGCGACTTGTGCTTGAGTAAAGTTGAAGGCACAGTTTGAGCGAAGAGATCAGGGAAGGAATGGAAGGTAGTCAATAAGGCTTGATATTTTGATGCAATTTGATGCACTCAAGGGAGGTACGAAAGGAGCCTGACGGTTTTTTTTCATTTCGATTGTTGCGCTTTTTCATTTGCCTATTTCAAACGAAATAGATTTTTCTAATCACATCTCAGTAAACACCTTCTTCACTCTTCTTCTTATTTCAAGCATAATGACTGTCTCAGAGAAGAGACTCATTATCTACTTTACAATCTTCCTTGTAATTACAGCTCCAATCTGCAAAGATTGGTCTCGGTTTTACGCCTCCCTCAGTATAAACATCGATTCATGCTGCAATAGCCGTGCTGCTTATCACTTCATCTCTTTCGATAATCCTTGCACAGTTGATCTCTGAAAGTACTGTGACAGTTCGCCGAATTCGAGACGCAATTGCAGCATGAATATTAATCGCCTCGCTTTGGGCTTTGTTATATTCCGTTATCGAAAAATTAAGCCCAGGTTGATTTTTCATTTTCCTCAAGACGCTCAATTACTGGATTCTGGAGTAAAGGATTTTCTTTATTTCAGTATTGCAACCTCAACGACCACTGGATTTGGCGATATTACACCAGTAGTTAGTTTGGCGAGATCCTTAGTTATAACGAAGACTTTAATCGACCAGTTGTTCCCTGCAATTATTATCGCCAGACTTATGACCCTGAAACTTGAAGATAAGAAGAGAAATAATCGTTGAAATTCTTAGGGAACAGGGCCCTCCTACATATTTTGTTAAACGAAGGCTTAGACAAGACTCAGCCGAACGAGAAGAGATTCTTTTTGTCTGATATGTTTTTATTTCCGCTCTCCGCAGTCGGCTTAACAGCTTACAGCTATCGGCCTCAGTTTTTCTACTTCTGCAAACTGTTTTTCCGAGTCTGCTAACAGAAATCAAAAGAGCCAGCCTTTTGCTGCCGGCTCCTCTCTTACTCAAAGCTTGCAACTTCTAATTAAGCAATAAACATGAGCTGCCAACTTATCAAGCTCCAAGACACAGGAGCTTCGGGAACCAAGTGCAAGATCTAAAATGGCCTGACATTCCCTTAGGCTACCAAAAGCTATTGAGAAGAATCTTCTCTGCTCTGCTTTGCTTAAGCGGCCCGTGCCTTCAGCTAGATTAAGCGCAATACTAGATGCGGCGCGAAGTAGCTGCTCTTTTAAGTGCCGCTCCACTTTTAAGGTACAGGCTTGGGCGTAGAAGGACACCGCTAAATTATAAGTTCTGAAATCTTTCATAATAAATATCTCCTGTTCAAAAAAAAGTTTCACCCCCTGAAGGGGACCCGTGAGAACTTTTTTTTGAACAGGAGATTTATCCAATGAAAGATTTCAGAACATTTAATACTGCGGTGTCCTTCTACCGCTCAAGCCTGAGCTTAAGATTATGCGGCACTTTAAAAGAACAGATGTCACGCGCCGCTTCTTCAATAGCGCTTAATCTGGCTGAAGCGCGGGGCAAGGAGTCAAGAAAAGACCAGGTGAGATTCTTTTCCATAGCACTAGGTAGCCTAAGGGAATGTCAGGCAATCTTGATTCTTGCAGGGCTCGAAGGCTCCGAAGCTTGGGAGCTTCTTGATAAGACCGCTGCTCAACTTTATCGCTTAATCAAGAATGCAGTTTGAGCAATAAGAAAAGAGGGAGCCAGTGGTAAAATCCTGGCTTTTTTATTTCCGCTCTCCGCAGTCGGCTTAACAGCTTACAGCTATCGGCCTCAGCTTTTCTGCTTCTGCAAACTGTTTTTCCGAGTCTGCTAACAGAAATCAACGGGCGCTCCTACAAGTCTCAGCTGAACAGGACGAGATTTTCTTCGTCCCGTGTTCGCCACATCCCCTAAATTACGCTTATCTTTCTCTAAGTCATCAAAGCATGCGTAACCCTAACGGCAACTCTTCTCCAAAGAGCTGCTCCATTGATGCCCCATCGATGGGAATAAAGCTTTGAAGCGAGTTGACTCTCTCTTGGCTCATACCATTTTCTTTGCCCAATTCAATAACGGCTTTACGCAAATCGTCAGCTATATCAAGATTCTCATCACCATTTAATC
>JAAZON010000151.1 GCA_012797725.1 SAR324 cluster bacterium
ATTACGAGGTATGGCTTCCCCTGCCGGGTCTCCTTGACATCGAAGAAATAGGTTATCGAACCAGCCTTGATCGTCTGGCTGTTGTCTTGATTGATCAATGTGTCTCACCCCCTCTCCGGTTCTAGCTGTTACTTGATAGGCGTTCTGAACCAGGAGGGGCGGGAGCTGGTTTTATGTTTTAGAAACATCATAGCACATCCATTCTTAACGATCGAGGGTGGGTGGGAAACGCCGCCCGCACGCTCCCCCGGCCAATCAGGCGATGATTTAACCGGGTCATTTTCAAGCGCAAGCCTGAATTGACGCGGATAAATGAAACCGGATACGATCAGGCCGGATGCCTGGGGCGTGCTGCTTTTGGGCGGCGTGGGATACAGATAGCACGAAGTTCCATGGCTCGATCGCTCACATATCGTTGGATAAATCATAAACCGATCCTCTTCCCGATCGAGGGTGGGTGGGAAACGCCGCAAACACAGGGGGCTGTGAAGCCCCCTGTAAAAGGGAAGGTCTCAGCCTTTCCGCTTGAGCTCATCCCCCATTTGCAGATGGTCGGCAACCATGGCCGCCTGTCCCCGGCGGTTGATCTTGACCCGACCGATAACCAACACCGGCGTGTCTTTCTCAATACCCGCCGCAACCTTCTTACCCAGGTCACCGAATGCCAGAACGGGTACGGTGCCCGACCGACCGTACTTGTCTTTGACAAACACCCGGAAGGATGTGTAACCTATATTATCCCGCTTCGTGCGAAGCAGGCTCCAATCGCCGGTGGCCCTGCCGACCAAAAACGATCGTTGAAAATCAAACATAGAATGCCCCCTATGCGTGTTGATTTATAACCAGGCTGGCTCGCGCCTCCTGAAAGTGCAGATCGCGCTCGATCCCAAGGCCGAAGCGGCCCCGGTAGTTCTCCAGCTCGTCAAGTGAGAACGACCCCCACTCGTCGTTCCAATCCCCGAAGATGGAGACGTACCCGAAGAAAATCCGGGTGACGGGGTCGAACTCGGTGGCGTACCAGGTTCCCGCCCCGGTCGGGTTGAAGAACCGGGCGATCACCAGCGGGTCCTTTGCCCCCTCCTGCGAGCCGACCTGCGCGAAGCGCTGTTCAAGCGTCTTTGTCATGAGCTTCATGTTGCTCACCCCCTTTCTTGCGGTGAGCCTTGATATGTGAACGCTCACCTCAGGCATGGCAGTCCGCTGGCGGCCGCCTGTCATTCTCAGGCGTAGCCCTGACTTGACGGGCGTCAGCCGCCAGCGGGTACGATCCCGCCGGACGTCGCCGTGAGCGAGAGCATATCCGCCGTCCTCTTTTGCGGCGTGGGATACAGATAGCACGAAGTACATTGGCTCGATCGAATTTCAGATAGAAATAACTGACAAAACCGAAAATGCTAATAAATAATTCTTTTTGATTGTTATGAATGTTTTATAAATAGATTTATTAACCAGTGCCAAAATCCCTCGAAAATATTTCTGTTTTTATGATAAAGATTATTATAGTAAATGCGTTGTCGCTTTTCTTCAGTTTGACGTCCTTTAAGAATCTGCTCATGTGTCCATTTCCTAGCCCACACGATTTGACCCTTTAAGATAAAGTAATGTGATTGACAATTGAGTTGCCAATTACCAATTGAAGGATAAAGTGATGGACCACTATCAGTTACTTCAAGCGACCAATCTATGGGGCTTAGAGGAGTACTGATTTTTGTTCCACATCCGCATGGACATAGATGAGCTACTGCACCATACTCTTGTGAAACATACAGAATACCCGGTTCTAGCTTCTTGGGGATAAATTGGACATATTCTAGTTTAATTTTCATCTTCTAAAGATTCACTGACTATTCCAAGATCGCCAATCTCAAAGACAATATTATATTTTGGATGTTCATCGAAATAAAAACCACGAATTTGTTTGAATTTTATAACCGCGAGACAAGCATTTAGTGCATTGAGTTCACCAATTTGAATATTAGTTTTATAGATATCGTCCTGGATATCTTTTTCCGGAGATAAGCCTTTATCACGTACTTTATTATAATTTTCAGATGAATAATAGGTTACTCGAAGCATTCCATTAAGTGAACTAGCTTTTCGATTTAGTCCCATACCAACATCAATAAATGAGATTCCCTTTGCGATAAGAAGATCGAAAATTTTTGAACGGGATTGCCCCATATCGACACATACAAAAGCAAAAGTCACACCATCTAAATCGTTAGTACATGTATCATCTAAGAATTTCGAATTGAATGATAATCCGTTTCGAAAGTTCTTGTAGCGTGCTTTATAGACTTCAGCCTTTGTTTTCCCGAAATCTTTTGTGTCAATCTTACCTGGTGACCGAAAAGCATTGTGGACAAAAAATGGATCGAGATCAAAAGATATTATTTCCCTAACGGGTGTCTTAACAAGGAAGTCCAAAACGTATGCACCAGTACCTCCAAGACCAATTACAGCGATTACATCATCTTTTATTCTTCCTGCTAAATCAGATATTTCTGCACGGCTCGTCAATGTGTCATGATATTTGAATATTTTGTCAGATACCACCTCTTCTACAGCACGAAAAGTTAAAGGATCAGCATTGTATAACTCCATAGCAGGCCCTGAGATGATTCCGACATAGCTTTCTATTTTTTCAAAGAAATCTTGGAACTTACCAGTATTTAATGGTTTATTTGAAAATGATCGTTGGACCACTACATCCTTACAAGCATCACTCAAAGTTAATTGCGTGTTTCCTCCTCCCAGGTTGGGGACGGGTTTCCCATCAAAACCAAAAGGAATTGCCCCCGAGAAGAAAATTTGGTGATCATCTTGCATAATCCGGTTTTCGTCGACGAAAACAAGCTTAGTTACTATTGCGCCAAATTGTAATTTACGTTCAGAGTCTAAATAAGGGATATCTCGCACAATAAGGTAATTACTATCAAATGCAATAGCATATCCCTTTTCGACTAATCGCTTGATGTCATCGTTATGATTGACCAGTTGATGAAACACTAAAAACCATCCCTTCTTTGACTTTAACAGAGGCACCTGGTGAAAGAATTCCTTCTGGTTTATTCCCATGACCATTTTTGTACTTTACTGTATAGGTAATTTCTGGATGCTGGGGATAGTCTGGAATTTCAAGGGTAACAACCTCAGCATAAGTGATTGTCCTTTCTGGCCACTCATGAGGTGTTCCTTCAACAATTATTGTGAATGTCTTTTTTGATTCATTCATGGTGAAATATCCTTTCTTTGGCTTATGAATCTTGAGTTTTCTAATCCGAGTAAATCAATGTTTTTCTACATTCTGTTAATACCGGGGTTCTGTAGTTTTCGTCAATTTGACTAAAAATTGACAGTCTCCGGTATTAATAGATAGGAATAAAAATGATGGATGTATCTTCCATTAATCCAGAAAAAAGGAGATATATAATGAACTATAAAAAATTGGAATATTATCGAAGCTAACAAAAGCTGTAGGGAGGCTTTAGTGAACGAAAGAAAAAAGCAGCTTTTAAGAGATTTCCCATGGGAAGAACATTATCCAAGACTCATAGCATTTGCAGAATGGTTACTTCAAGGAAAGTATTGGAATTCGAATCAGGTTCCGAAAGGACAAACTGCTGAATCCATTGTTAGAGATGTAATTGCAAAGACATTCAGCGAAGAACGGAATTGGGA
>JAAZON010000152.1 GCA_012797725.1 SAR324 cluster bacterium
CCGCGCAGCGCGGCGGGGGCAACGGGTTATGGCATGGCGCACGCGCACGCCGCCGGTTATGAGGCCCACCCGCGCGCGCGGATCGTGGCGTTGGCCGATATCAACCACGACAACGCCGTGGCCTTTCAGGCCGAGCACGGCGGCGAGCGGCTGTATGGCAGTTATGCCGAGATGCTGCGCCAAGAGCAGCTCCCACATTGCTAAAAGCCATTATTAACAAAATTCTACTGACTCTATTTTTCCACAGGCCCTTGAAACTTGATGCATCATCAATTATCTTTTCAAAGTCTTCCACTTGTGGCTTGCGAATCCAAGCTTCAACAAGACCGGCCACCCATCCAGCACCAATCAGAGGAGGAAAAGTCGTAAATGGAGCCGAAATGAAGGCGGAGCAAATTGTAAGTGGATGTGCAAAAACAAGCAAGGAGCCGAGTGCGGCTGAAAACGCTGTTACCCAAAACCAAGCGCTAAGCAATTGTACACCTGTGTTAATCCCTGAACTAATGAAGGCATAAAGAATGAGCGCAACAAAGGCAAACAATACTGACCAGCGAATAACGCGAGCAATCAAGCTGCGAGGGGGCACGCTCTCAAGAGGCAGGATATCTATATTCTCTTTTAGATGAGCTTTCACGCCAGTTATATGTCCCGCTCCAAGGACCGCCACAATGCGAGTGCCTGGCGCAGTTTTGATCTTGTGGCTCAAATATTTATCGCGCTCTTCAATTAAGGGCTCTTTTACATCCGGCATTTCTCGGGCCAGTTCTTCCATTAGCTCATTAAGAACATCGGGGGATTTCAAGCGCTCCACATCTTCTTTTTTGAATTCATGAGGCTCGAATATTGAATGTAGCCATGACCATATAAGTCGCATGATGGTACCAAACCGGATATTCCTCCAGGTGCGCTTTAGGGTCACTTTAATATCGCGATCCGCAAAAACAATTGATGCGCCATTTTCTTTAGCTACTGTAGCTGCGCGCAGCATTTCTTCTCCTGGTTTTACGTGCAGCAATTTGCCGAGTTTCTTTTGGAAACTAGCCAAAAGGATCTGAAGCACAAGCACGAAAGTCCTTCCTTCCCTGATGACAGTCAATAGATCGGTTTTTTTCCAACGTTGGGGATCTTGCAGGGCTTTGTAGCGTGATTCGCAAAGTTCAATGGCTACAGCATCAGGACGAACAAGACGAATTAAATCTTCGGCAAGTGCAATGCTTTCGCTGCTCACGTGGGCCGTCCCCACTAGATAAACTTCTTTATCCTCAAGCTTTAGTATTTCAACATTCTGATGGCTTAGTATGGTGTCATTCATGATTGCGGGGTAAACTATACTTCAAAATATTAAATGCTGAAAGCAATTTGAAACATAAGGCCGAAACTTGGAGAAGCGGTTCTTTAATGGGAATTTGAGTATTGGAAATGTTTAAAAACTTGATTTTTGACTTAGGAGGTGTTCTTTATGAGGTTGACCTATCTAGAACCGAACAGGCATTAAGAGCCCTTCAAAGAGATAAAAAAGTCTTTCCTAAGCTTCAATATAATTTCACTGATGGTGTAGAATTAAACTGCTTTGATTTGTTTGAATATGGTCGTTTGAGTGACAATGATTTCAAGAATGAGCTTAAGAGGAACTTTAACCTGCAAGGAAATTTTTCGGATATTGAGGCTGCTTGGAAAGCGATGCTAATAGGGCCTTATATTGAAAACCTTGAATTCTTGAAAACCTTAAAAGGGCAGTATCGATTGTTTTTGCTTAGCAACACAAATTCCATCCATATAAAATATGTTAGAAAAATTCATCCCTCTCTCTTTGACATGTTTGAAAAGAGCTATCTTTCCTATGAACTGAACATGAGAAAGCCAGAAAGGGGTATTTTCGAATACGCCTTGAAAAATTCTGGTTTAGCAGCGCACGAATCATTATTCATCGATGACTTGCCACTGAACATTTATGGGGCTGAAGAGCTTGGAATCTCAACACTTCATGTTAAGGATGCAAAACAACTTCAGGCAGGATTAAGTGCTAAACTTAGTGGAGAAAATTAATGAAGCTTATTAATTTTTGCTTGGGCAGCAAGGATAGCAGGAGAGCCAAGTAACGCGGTTAGTCCTAGATTTGCACAGGCTTCTTCGATCTTAAAAGAACGCCTAGCATTGTTTAGCTTTCGATGAATTACCATTGGAACGAAGAATTGTTTTTTTATCTCGGTTATTTCCCACCCTAGAACATCTAACTCCTTTTTAAAATCATTTGTTTTATAGATCTTAAATGTTCTTGTGTTTTTTTCTAGCACTTTTTTAATACGAAAAAATAAAGGATAGAATACGTTGAAACTTAAGAGTGGCGGATAATCAAAGATGACTCTCATCTTAGCGACTCTACACCATTCTTTTAGGTAAGAAGATAAGTTGTCTATGTGTGCTACCACTCTAACATTTAGTACAACATCAAAGAATTTATCTTCAAAAGGGAGGCTGTCTAATGGAGACTGAATGCAATGAAGTTTTGACTTGTCTCCCTTAAATGAATCAATTCTCCATAGCGCTTCAGCCGAGCTTCCTTGCACCCATACTTCATGGCCGAGTTTGAGTAAAGGTTCAAACAACTGTCCGTGACCACCACCAATCTCAAGAATCTTCAGAGAGCCTCCCTGGAAGGGAGGAAGTAGTGATAGCAAAGTCTTGGCCTGTACTTCCAAAAAATAACGCCCGATCTCACCTTCAAAACGAGACTGGTAGTCTTTGCTGGCACTTTCTATGTCTGGTGCAATGTTTGTCATATGCTAGAGAAATAAGACATGTCTTAACCAATTCGGTCAATAAGCTAAGCCCCTAAGAAAGAGCCCTTTTTGCCTATTGAATATCTTAGTA
>JAAZON010000153.1 GCA_012797725.1 SAR324 cluster bacterium
ATCCAGGGATCTCCAACTGAAATATCGGCAAACTCAGAGCTTGCATCAAAACAGGTGAGACAGCGCGCTGGACTATAAAGTCTATAAAGAATATTAATGACCTCAATGGATGAAGGTCTGTATCCCTTGCGCCAACCAAAATAAACTGGATAAAAAGTCCCATCATCTAGGATAACATTAGGTGCTCCCGGATGCTTTCCAACCCTTGAAATGAAATTCCTTGCTCTTCCAGCTTTCTCGCCCAAGGTATCCCAAATAACCTTATAGGCTTCATGCTCAACTGCTGCATGACAATAGAGTCCTATGGTTAGGACGATTCTTTCTTTAAGTTTGGCATCAAGTTGCGCAGCTTTTATAAACCCGTGAACTTGACATGGTAGACCTACAAACGCATATTTACCTTCTTTTGCTCTGATTTCTGAAAACACTGAATTCGTTGGGGAAATAGCATATTTTGATTTAACTGATGCAAGAATTTCTTCTTTTGTTCTTGCCACTATGGGTTTGCCCTTCCATAAAATATCTTTGTCAGACACAACGACAATGGCACCATCAATTTGTTTAGTCTCCATCAAATGAAGAAGAAGCGCTGTAACTAAACCACCGCTTGTTGAAGCTTCTCGAAGACCTGGGAAATTGGCATATGCAATGTAAGATTCAATAAAATGCCCGTGCGTGTGATTGGGGTCTCCTTTTTCCCCAAACTTCTCTTCATGGAATTTTTGGAAATTAAATTCATCTCCAGGACAAACTTTCACACATAGGTCACAATCTGTGCAGGCAGAAAGGGCTTTAACTTTTGGATATCCCTCATCATCAAGACTCAGAGTTTCTGTTGGACAAATTCCCACACAGGAACCACAGCGATGACAGAGACCGTTTTGTATTATCTGAGACAACGCTCGGAGTGCTCGAGGTTGTGTTGTATTCTTTGATTGCTCCCATTCAAGGTTTTCTCTAAAAGGACTGTTCCCCCGTAAAGTGAATTCTTCCAATTTGTACTTCCTCATTTTTAAATAAGAGATAAATATAAAGTATCGTATAGATACTTATCCTTTCCAGAAATCAATATAAAAACATAGGTAGCTGCTAAAAAATCTTGGGAAAAATTAAGTGGAGGGTCCTGCTTCCTACTTCGCCAAGGCTACGTAGGAGACAGGTTCGCAGAGCCAAATGATTTATCGGTCAAAAAAGAAGCTTTGCCTTCCCTGTCTGAACCTTTCGGAACCTAATGGGAAGAGACAACAAAAGAGCTATCTAGTCCATATTACTTCATATTTTTTCTAAGGCTTAATAGCTCCTAATTCTAATGACTTGGGCTACTGACACCGATATCTGGGATTAGTGGGTCTGGAATGGGAGAACTATAGAACTAGCTCCACACTTTTAGCGGGAAGCTCGCAGATCTTCATGCTTTTTTTTCTCAAACGAGCTTCAATAAATATTTAAAGGAATTGTTGTACAGGCTGTACATGACTCAATCTTTTTCAAACAATGGGAATAAGCTTGCTTTAGTAAAATTGTTACATAAGCTCGGCCTCATTCAACCCGAGGTCTTTCCTCAAGTTTTGGCAAGCAAAGATTTAAATCCCATTTCATTCTGCGCAAGGAATAATTTACTTGATGAAGCTAGTACAATAGAGAAAGTTGCTGCAGCTTTGGGCATTAAAGTACAGGAACTGGCAAAGTCTTCCTATAATGAGGTGTTCAATCTTCTTGGCAATTCTCTGCTTGCCACTGTGCCATTAGCTCGTTGGACTGAGATGAGGGCTATTCCTGTTGCTCTGACAGAAACTCAAGTTGTCATCGCTATGGCTAATCCACTTGATCATGAGAGTATCTCAGGACTTTCTTTTGACTTAGGGCGGAAAGTCGAAGCGTTAATTGCAAAAGAAGACGAAATTTTAAACATTTTAGGCATGAAGCAAAATGCTGAAAGAAGTGAAGATCTTCAAGCCTTGTTTGATGAAGAACATGTAAACGAGAGAAATGAGTCTTCAGATACAGACCTTATTAAGGCTGACCACACTGATGCACCTGTTATTAGATTGGTTAACAAGATTTTGTCTCAATCAATTGAGATGAATGCAAGTGATATTCATCTCAACCCTGAGTCAGACTCACTTAATATCAGAGCCCGTGTCGATGGAATCATGCGCTCCCTTTTCAAAGTGCCTAAGAATTCAAAAGAAGCTGTGGTTTCCCGCATAAAGCTCTTAGGCGGAATGGATATATCAGAGCGAAGAAAGCCACAAGACGGAAGACTTCGAGTTCAAAGCACATTTGGCAATAAAGATTTACGTCTCTCTTCAGTTCCAACTGCTCATGGTGAAAATATTGTAATACGTATATTATCTACTGAGCTTCCACTTCTCAGCTTTGACATGTTAGGTATGGGAGACCAGATCAAGGATTTATTGAGATCCTCTCTGCTTTCTTCCTCTAGAATCATTCTGGTAACAGGGCCAACTGGATCTGGAAAAACTTCTACGCTCTATTCCTCTCTATCATTTCTGAATGACGGAAGCAAAAACATCATCACTGTTGAAGATCCTATTGAGTATAGGATTGGAGGAATTAGTCAGATTCAGGTGAATAGTAAAGTCGGGCTTGGCTTTGCTGAAGGTCTTCGTTCTATCCTTCGCCAGGATCCAGATATCATAATGGTCGGCGAAATTAGAGATCATGAAACGGCAGATATAGCAGTCCAAGCTGCTCAAACAGGTCATCTTGTATTATCCACGATTCACACCAATAGCGCAGCATCCGCAGTAACTCGATTAAGAGATCTAGGCATCCCACCATTTTTAATTTCATCATCGTTAGGCTGTGTAATCTCTCAACGCTTAGTCAGAAAACTCTGCCCTCATTGTGCATATCGAGAAGCAAGCGAGGAATTCATTGATTTCGAAATCCCTGGCTTAAATCCTAACGCTCTCATGAAAGCTAAAGGCTGTGAAGAATGTTCCAACACAGGCTTTAGAGGGAGGCTTGGTATCTTTAGTATTTTGCCCCTTGATAAAAA
>JAAZON010000154.1 GCA_012797725.1 SAR324 cluster bacterium
AAGTGGATCGAGGGAGAGTGCTTCTTTCAAGAGGAATAATTGAATATCAGGAGGCTCGATATGCCACGGCTGCATTATATGCAGAAAGGGCTTCTCAAGAATTACTGGAGCCTTCGATTTTAAGAGCAAAGGTTTGGCTTCTTTGGGGTCAATCTCTGCAGAAGATGAATGCTACCGCACAGGCCGAGGAAAAATTAGCTAAGGCTCTTGAAGAAGCCTCTGACGAGGATTTAGGTGACGTTCATTACACCTTTGGTATTGTGGAACAAGCGCTTGGAAAGAATACGGAAGCGAAAGAACATTTTGAAAAAATTCCTTTGGAACATGAAAAGACACCAGTTGCCATGAAGAACCTTGCAACAATAGCGCTTCAAGACAAAAGATATTCAGATGCTCTTTTTTGGCTTGAGAAGGGTAGAAAAGACTTCCGGGATAGCTTCTTAGATAGTTGGGTGGATTATCTGCAGATGCAGGCTGCAATTGGGATGAATGATGTAGATAAAGTTCGTTCAATACGAGAAGAGGCATCCAAGCAGTATCCACCATCAGATAAATGGTTCGCATTACTTGAGGCTGCGGCCGAAGGTTATGAGTGGAAGAGATTGGGTGAGCAAGGAAGGAAAGGATGATTACGGAAAAGATTACATCCCAGTCGGATATGGCTATGCTTGAGCAAGCTTTCCATCGCTTCAGCGCTACAGGACAGATCCTTCAAGAAAAGTACGAGCAACTTAAAGAGGAAGTGGTTGAACTTAGAGCGGCATTGAGGCAGAAAGAGGCCGAGATTAAGCGAAATGAGCGCTTGGCAATGCTCGGTAAAACTGCTGCTGCTATTGCACATGAAATTCGTAATCCTTTGGGAGCTATCAAACTCTTTCTCTCTTTACTTCAAGATGATGTGTCAAAGAATCCAGACTCCCAGAACATCTTAACACAAATGCATGCAAGTATTGAGCGCCTTGATACGACGGTTTCGAATATTCTTCAGTTCGCCAAAGACATGAGAATGGATCGTTCCCCAGTGAATTTCTCGTCTCTTGTGTGTGAACAAATCGCACATTTTAGAGCGACTGAGTCAGAGAGTGTGGTTTTCGAGCAAAGCATACAAGAGCCTCTATTCATAAACGGCAATGAGGATGCTCTCCGGCGGGTGATCTATAATATATTGTTGAATGCGATACAGGCTATTAGGCGAAAAGGAACGATCTATGTTGCTATGAGTGAAGGTAAAGGAGCTGAAGTTGAGCTTAGAGTGCGTGATACAGGGCCTGGAATTCCAGAAGAAATTCGGGACAGCATCTTTGAACCTTTTGTTACAACTAGAAATGCAGGAACGGGATTGGGGCTCGCAATAGTACATCAAATAGTTACACAACATGGCGGTTCCATAGTGGTTAATTCAGAGAGTGGTGCGGAATTTATTATAAAACTACCCAAAACGGCTGGGACTTAGAAGGAAGAACGTTGCTATGAGCAGAGACGTACGAATACTTGTTGCAGAAGACGATCCTCAAATGCAGTTGGCGATTAAGAGCTGCTTGTCACGAAATGGTTACGACATCAGCATTACCGCAGATGGCAAGAGCGCCCTCGAGCAATTGGAAAGCAATACTTTTGATTTGATTATTTCAGATCAACGCATGCCGGAGATGGAAGGCCAGGAATTGTTGGCAGAACTTAATAAACGTGAGAGCACTACTCCTTTTATAATGATCACTGCTTATGGAACTATTAATCAAGCAGTGGAGGCAATGCAGCTAGGAGCAGCAGACTTCTTAACAAAACCCTTCTCAGCGGAAGATCTTGTTCGAGTGGTTGAAAAAGTTCTAAGTCCAGAGAGCAAGGAGTTCTATCGAAGAGGGAAAAAACCTGCAAAGGGAAAAGCTATTATTACAAATGATTCCTTGATGATTCGCATCTTGGAAGTGTCTGAAGCAGTTGCTAGAAGCGATGCTACCGTCTTGATTCAAGGAGAATCAGGTACTGGTAAAGAGTTAATCGCAAGGCTTATTCATGCATCTAGCCCGAGATCCAATCAGTCCTTTGTGGCGGTAAATTGTGCTGCTTTACCGTCAAACCTTCTGGAGAGTGAATTATTTGGTCATGAGAAAGGATCTTTCACAGGAGCCTTAACTAGAAAAATTGGAAAATTTGAATTGGCTCATGGTGGCAGCCTACTTTTGGATGAAATTTCCGAGATGGAAATGTCACTTCAGGCAAAACTTTTGCGTGTTTTGCAGGAGCGAGAGGTGGATCGTGTCGGAGGTAGAGATCCAATAAGCATTGATGTACGAGTGATTGCGACAACCAACCGAAATCTTGAGGAAGAGGTTCGAGCAGGACGCTTCAGAGCAGATCTCTTTTATCGCCTGAATGTTATTCCTATTACATTACCTCCTCTTCGTGAGCGTAAAGGTGATATAAAATTACTAGTTGAACACTTCATGAATGAGTTTCTTGGGAAAGAGGCGCCCAGACTGCCAGTGGAAGTTGTTCAAACCCTTGAAGAATACCAATGGCCTGGTAACGTGCGCGAGCTTCAAAATGCAGTGGAACGAGCAGCGATTCTGTCCGGGGGCAGATCTCCGACAAGCTCTGATTTCCTTCTCAACTCTACCAGCCTTTCCAATCTCTCGATTGAGAAACTTGTGTCAGCAGATGGCAAACAATGGGAAAAGGCCGATGAGCCTATGGATCAGCCAAAAGGACCATCCTTGATTCGCAGTGGCTTGACAGTAGCAGAAATGGAAAAGGCTCTGATAATGGAAACCCTCAGAGCAACATCGAATAACAGGACAAAAGCCGCCGAGTTACTTGGAATTAGTATTCGCACACTGAGAAACAAACTCTCAGAATATCGGAGCGGGAGTGACGATCAGTAGGCCAGGCAAGGGTGACAAATTCCATCAGCTGAAGCAACACTTGACTCTTTCGAGATGATACAGCAAAAGAAAGAGAAGTGATGCACAGAAACATGATAGAGCTGCCTTGATTTCTTCACATTATTTAATGAGCAAAAAAATTTAGAAATTTGTGACACAAGGACTTATTGACTATCGAAGAAAGGATTCGGGATCTTTTTGGCATGGAAGGAGTTTCTGAGAATCTAATGAAAGCAGTTCTTCTCCATATCTCAATATTTTTCCTGCTCTTTTCAACAATGATTGCTTCCGCGGTAACGAGGGGATCGTCTGAATGCCGAGCTGCGTATACAAAGATCGCTGAAGAGCTAGAGAGGGCAAACCACTGCACGATTGATTCTGATTGCAGTTTATTGCCAATAGGTGGGAGATATGTAGCTTTTGGCTGCTATCATTATGTGAACAAAGATATAAAGATAGATTACGTACTGAACAAAATTTCAGACTATGCGCAAAAATGTTCGAAAATGATCAATGATTCTATGCAAGCATCTCCAGTGCATTGTGTGGAGCATCGTTGTGAGGCATACAGCTAGAGATTAATAGACGCTGACATGAGAAAAATTGCGAGCAGACACTTCCCGATTATG
>JAAZON010000155.1 GCA_012797725.1 SAR324 cluster bacterium
ATACATAAAGTGAGAATCATCATAATTGAAATCTTATGTTTTTTCATATAAAAACTCTCCTCTTTTTTAATAGTAATACAGTATTAAAGAATAATTAGATAGATTTTAGAGCTTCATAGATAAATCACCTCCTTTTAATTACAGAATGTCTTTTTTTCGCAAAAGAGTGTAACTTTATCCTGACATAATTTTGCAATATTTTCCATACTCCGAACGGAGTATTTTTCATGCTTTGCGTTGGCTATATACCAACTTAATCAACTCGGCTTGCGTGGAAACCCCTAACTTCCTGTGAATATTCTGTAGATGTGTTTTTGCCGTTGTCTCAGCAATCTGTAAAGTCTCGGCAATTTGCTCGCGCGTTAATCCCTCAGTTCGCAGGAATAATACTTCCCGTTCCCTGGCGGTCAAATTATTGATATTTGCGTTATGATCGGAACTAAAGTTCATTATGAACCTCCTTCAGATCAAGAAATTCTAACCGAAGCTCAACGGTCCTTCAACCTCTGCCTCACCAACTCCCGGATACTCACCAGGTCAAAAGGTTTCCCGACATAATCAATAGCGGGGTCGATTTCCTTAATCTTATTGATCAATTCCATATTTGTGTAAGCTGAAATCAGGATAACCGGCACTTCCGGCAAATTTTTTTTGAAATAATGAAGAACTTCCAAACCGGATAAGCAAGGCATTTTGACATCCAGGATGATCAGATCGAGCGGGACCTGGGAGGCCGTCTCAATGGCCTCCAGGCCGTTGGCTGCTTGCAATACGAGATATCCTTCCGGAACTAAAAGCTCTTTTAAAAAGGAGCGGATTCCTATATTATCGTCAACTACCAATATTGTTTGAATCATATCCTATGCCCTTCTATTCACATTTTTAGAATAATTTAAAAGGATTGGATACACCTTTGTCGAAACATTTATAGGCCTATCGAAATCACGAAGAAGGTGCAGAGTATTGCTGGACAAAGAATCGAAAGAAACGAAGCGTTTTATGGAAATTGCCGAGTACCTTTATCGCGAGAATTACAGCTATATATACAAAGTAGTGTTTTTTATAATCCAAGATAAAAACATTTCCGATGATCTTGTCCAAGAGTCTTTTTATAAAGCGTTCAAGAACATGGATCAGCTAAGGGACAGCAATAAGTTCAGAGCCTGGTTGACGGCCATAGCCATCAATGTATGCAGGGATTATATTAAGAAGTCCAAGAAGGAACTCCCGGTAGAGAGCCTGATTCTGCATACTGCAGACGGGAATGCGGAGACACAATTGGTACAAAGCATCATGCGAAATGAGATCGAGGATGTGCTGGGTCAGTTAGCTTATGAAGAAAAAGAGATCATCATGCTCAAATACCATTTTGGGTTTTCCAGCAGGGAAATTGCTCAGTATTACCGGATCAGTGAAGAAAGCGTAAATGCCAGAGTCTTTAGGGCCAAGAATAAATTCAAGAAAAAGCACCAACTACAGCCGGGGAAGGAGGCTTAAGTAATGTCACAAATGAAAGAAGACCACTGGGATCAGCTCATAACAGAAACAATCCAGGCATCCCTGGACAGTGTAGAAGTCCCGCCTGTAGAAGAGGAATGGAAAAAGTTCGAGGCAAAATACGGCGACCGGTTGTTTCATCTTAGTGACAGTGAACAATACCTGGCCAATCTTTTTACCCAAAAGGATCTTCGGAAACAAGAAAATAAAACAGTCTATTTGTTCAAGCCTAAAATTCAAACGGACTTGGAACAGCACCAGACTGTACCGAAGTCTTCTTTGAAATCACTTAGAAGCATAGCGGTAGCCTGTTTAATATTTGTGGTCTTGGCTCTTTCCTTTTCCCTGGCTGTACCTGAAAAGGCTTCGGCGATCGGAGAGTGGCTGTTCCAGTTCTTTAGGGTGAAAACAGGAGAGACTACGGAAAATATTCATATGTCTTATCAGTCTTCAGGACAACAGGTGGGAGAATACACAGAGATCAAGCCTATAGAGGCAAACTTAGAAGATGCTCAGAAAAAATGTCCCTATCAAATCGGAATTCCCGGTTATCTCCCGGGAACTATCCAGGAAAGGAAGATATTTTACGAGGAAATAAACGGCGTATTCTCCGTCCAAATCAATTATTATGCCCATGGCCGAAATATCATCACGCTGGATCAACAGAGCTTCGCAGGGGATAATGCCTTCACTCGAGGAAATGACACCGATGATTCTGCAACGAAGATGATAAACATCAGAGATAGTCAGGCGCTTCTTTTTGAATATAAAAACAGAAATAGTGAAATCGTATGGAACAACAATTACGTGTTCTATAGGTTAAGGGGAGAGCTATCTCCCGAAGAACTGA
>JAAZON010000013.1 GCA_012797725.1 SAR324 cluster bacterium
CGTTGCCAATGCGGGCCGCCACGATCTTGTCCGGCTCCTGGGTCGACATCACCACGATCCCGTGGGCGCCTTCCAGGTGCTTCAGCGCTTTGCGCACGGCTTCTACAAAGTCGTTGCCCATCGCCAGGTAACGCTCGATCAAATGCACAATGGTTTCGGTATCTGTATCTGAATTGAACTTCACCCCTTCCTGCGTCAATTCTTCGCGCAGTTCCAGGAAGTTTTCGACGATGCCATTATGTACCACAACTACTCGCCCGGTAGTGCCCAAATGGGGATGAGCGTTACGGGCATTAGGCTCGCCGTGGGTAGCCCAACGCGTATGCCCGATGCCCATCTGCCCTTCTGTGGGCGACTCGGCCACCAGGGCAAACAAGTGATCCAGCTTTCCGGCGTCGCGGCGCACCTCGATGTGCCCGTCCTGCAGGATCGCCAGCCCAGCCGAATCGTACCCCCGGTATTCCAGGCGTTTCAACCCGTTCAGAATAATCGGCGTTGCATTCCGCTGGCCGATGTACCCTACGATTCCACACATATGTTTCCTCCATCCATGATAATCTTTCATATCCCATCTGCGACCCTCAGGCAGTATTTCGCCTGGTGGGTCAGCAGATAGATAGAACCCCTACTGCCGCCTGAATTTCCCGGTAGAAGAGGCCGTGAGGAATTATTCAATTTTCAGGGATAAGGGAGAAGTTACAGACGTGGAGCTGTCTGGAGGGCTTCCGCTGATCTCTCGATTTTCCCGGCCGTCCATACTCATTTCCTTGCCGGTTAGCTCTACCCTGCGGTAGAGAACCCTCAACCTCGTCACCCCAGAGGACCCTATTTCGATCGCCTGAGGCCATGCGCTTTTTCTCTCCCAACAACTTTCGACAACCACCTCCTTCCGCAAAAGATAAATTCCAGCCCTGATTATACCCGAAAGCGCCCCACTAGAAAAGCCGTCTGATAGAGCTACCCGGCTCACCGTTTCCCCTCTTCAGGGCCGAAGCGGCGAGTGCGCAATCTTTTGGACAGGTTAGAGATGGCCCTACGGCATTTCCCATAAATTGCCCCCCAATTTTAGGAAAAACGCCCATATACTCATTTAATGATTATTCAACTATTGACTATAAAGCCGGTTCCGCATATAATCACCCAAAATATCCCCCATGAGGTGCATAGTGAAGAGGAAATATAGTTTCATTGGATTCATTTGCATTGCGGTCCTGCTACTATCGGCTTGTGCAAATGCGGCAACATCATCTGAATCGGCGGCCCAACCGGCACCAGCGGAAGTCACTCAGGCGTCTGCGGAAAAGACGGAACTCCTGGTTTATTCCGGGGCCGGGCTAAAATCTGCAATGGAAGAAATCAAGACCGAATTTGAGAAGAATCAGAATGTGACCATCAACTATGTCTATGCCGGTTCAGCCCAGTTGTTATCTCAAATAGAAACTTCGGGGAAGGGCGACGTGTTCATTGTTGGCAGCCAGTCGGCTTACAACGTAGCAAAAGAAAAAGGCTTTGCAGAAGAAAGTCAACTGGTGGCACACCACACACCGGTTATTGCCGTCCCTAAAGGGAATCCAGCCAATATCACCTCGCTAGAGGATCTCACCCGCTCTGGGGTAAGAGTGGTCTTGGGCGATCCCAAATCGAACGCCATTGGCGAAACCGCTCAGAAAATCTTTGAAAAGAATAAGATCGAAGGGGTTGACAAGAACGTTGTCAGTTTAACCGCCACTGTTAATGAAATTCTAGTGGCACTAAAAGCTGGAAATGCAGATGCGGCTATCGTTACGAAAGATGGTGCCCACGGCAATGAAGCAGACCTTGATTTGATCGAGATTCCGGCAGACCAAAACATTGATCAGATTATCCCGATTTGTGTTCTAACAAGCACAACCAACCACGAAATGGCCCAGGAATTTGTCGATTTTGTTGCTTCAGAGCAAGGCAAGGCGATTTTCGCGAATCATGGATTTGCAGCGTATAACGAATAAGACTGGCCAAAGAACTCGCCTGTTTAATCAGGCAGCAGGCGCACTATCCACGATTGTGCTCCTGTTCTTGATCGCTCCAATCTTCTTGGTGATCATGCAGGGAATCAGCTATCTGATTCCCTGCATGCACGATGAAGAGATGCGTTTTGCCATCTGGCTCAGCCTGACGACGTCCATAATCTCCACGGTTCTTTGTCTGGCTATTTCATTACCCACCGCGATTGGTCTGTATCGAATGAACGGTCTTCGCCGGAAGGTCTTGGAAGGCCTTTTTTATGTTCCTATGTCGTTGCCCCATCTGGTGACGGGTATTGCCTTACTGCTTCTTTACGGGAGAAACGGGATAGGGCAATTCTTATTCGAGCACTTTGCAATCGATTTTGTTTACACAAAATACGGCATTGTTTTAGCCCAGTTGTTTATTAACCTGCCGTTTTCTATCAAAACGATTATGCAATCGCTGGATGAAGTAGACCAGAAGCAGATTTTTGTCTCACGCACATTAGGTTGTACGGAGCTGAAGAGCTTTCGCTACATTGTTGTGCCACAGATAAAGGGGGGCATCGTAACCAGCCTGATCATGAATTGGGCACGAGCAATTGGAGAATTTGGTGCCGTGATGATGTTGGCTGGGACGACCAGAATGCGTACAGAAGTCATTCCAACAGCCATATTCCTGAATATGTCAACCGGGGATATCGGTTTGGCGTTAGGTCTGGCCACAATCCTGATCTTTATCTCGGTCGCGAGCATAGTGGTGTACCACATACTTTCTTCGAGACAGGGGGAATTCTTTTGATCGAAATCCGGAATCTTGGCGTTAAGCTCATGGACTTTGAATTACATGATATTAACTTGTCGCTCCATAATGGTGATTATTTTGTAGTGCTCGGAAAAAGTGGCGCGGGGAAGACGGTACTCCTCGAGACGATCGCAGGAAGATACGTCCCCAGTGCGGGGGAAATATTTCTCGATGGAGAAAATTTAGTAGATCTAGAACCAGAAGATAGAAGAATTGGCTTTGTCTATCAAGGTTGCTGGTTATTCCCGCACATGACCGTGCGTGAGAACATTGTTTTTCCGCTTAAGATGAGAAATGTGGCTAGAGAACTTCGAGCAAATGCTTATCAAACGATGGCAATGACGCTTCAGATCGAAAAACTAGAAAATCGGTATCCCGAAAATTTAAGTGGCGGTGAAAAACAAAGGGTTGCCCTTGCACGAGCACTACTCGTCCATCCAAAGGTCTTATTGCTAGATGAACCCCTGAGCGCGTTGGATTGCAGTACAAAATTTGAGATGAAAAAAGTTTTGAAACAAATTCATCAACAATTCAAGCCCATTGTGATTCACGTTACACACGACCTTGACGAGGCTTTGTATTTTTCAAATACAATTGGAATCATAAAAAATAACACCATCCAACACGTCCTAAGTACCGATAACATTAAAGGCCTTCCGGTGAAGGAATTTGTCGACCAGTATCTTTAATGTTTGGGAAGAAGCGGTTCGTGAGAAAGCGAAAAGGATTTTTTATGACACGTAAAGAATTATTCGAGACTTTAAAAGCAAGATTCACGGAAGTAGTATCGGGTAATGATTGGTTGGGGGTCCCGGTGGCGGTGACCTGCCGCGCACTCTCCGCCCAAGAAGCAATCGGCGATACTGTTCGCAAGGATTACCCA
>JAAZON010000156.1 GCA_012797725.1 SAR324 cluster bacterium
CAACAGAAGGTATTCCTGCCTCAGCTAACGTTAAAGCTGCAGTACCCCCTGCTATTCCTCCTCCAAGAATTAGCACCTCGGTTTCGATCAAATCTTTCACTCTATATCCTTTAAGAATCTCAACCGACTCATAGAGTCTACTATTTTTTATCCAATTGCTATCATTCGCTGCACCGCTTTAAGCGCTCTCACTCTAATTTCTTCTGGAACTTCTATAACATATTGCATGAGTTTTAGAGCGGTTAAAGTGTCCTCTAGGCGAATTTCATTCATATGTGGACACCTAATACTACAAAGTCTAAGCATTTCCTTGTCTGGATTTGCAGCCATAATATTGTCTGCCATGGAACATTCGGTCAAAAGCAAGAACTTGGGTGCATTGCTTTTTTCAACAAATTTGACCATTGCTGATGTTGAGGCTGAAAAGTCCGCAGCTGCCACAACTTCCGGACTACACTCAGGATGAGCTAAGATACAGACGTCCGGATATTGTTCACGAATGCTTTTAATATCTTCTATGCTAAACTTTTCATGTACTTCACAACGCCCATGCCAGCCTATTAGTTTAACATCTAATTGTGGATTTTTGCTTATTGGATTGCGAGTTGGAAAAATAATGTGCTTGCCACTCTCTCTTGCCACGTTTCCTGCAAGATATTCATCTGGAAGAAGTATGACCGTATCAGAATTGAGAGATTCAACAACAGCCGTTGCGTTCGACGATGTGCAACAAATATCACTTTCTGCTTTCACATCTGCATAAGAATTAACGTAAGTAACGACTGGAACGCCTGGAAACTGCTTACGAAGCGCTCTCACGTCTTCTGCTGTAATACTCTCGGCAAGCGAGCAACCTCCTTTCTCAGTTGGAAGAAGAACGGTTTTGCTTGGATTAAGAATTTTTGCGGTTTCGGCCATAAAACGTACGCCACAAAATACTATGACGTCTTTATCTGTTTCTGCTGCTCTTCTCGAAAGTTCCAGGGAGTCTCCTCTAAAGTCTGGTATTGAATAATAAAGGGCAGGCTCCATGTAGTTATGACCCAATATTATGGCATTTTTCTCTTGCTTGAGTTGGTTAATTTCGAAAGCAAGCTCAGCTTTTGTGCGGATCTCGTAGTCTGGTGCCAAATCTCGAATCTTAGACTTCAAGTCCTGATAGGTTTCTTCCAGGGTCATCATCCTATCATTATGGTCATCTTGATGATTTTTTTCCAGTGATCGTGAGACTTGGGGATATTTTGCTTTTTTCTTTGGCTTTAGAACAATTTACTGTTGAAATGTTACAAATGGGAGCAGATTTGCAATCGGGCTTGCTCTAGAAAACTAAAATGGCTTCCATACACTTCAAAACTACCTCTCCCACAACTGTTCCAGAATAAGAACTTGGAAGATCATCTCCCGCAAACTCAAAGTCAAGGTATACACCAAAATCAGAAAGCAACGAATGCAGGCTAAATGAAACAAGATTAGTGCCGGTCTATGCTGTCTAATATTCATGTAGAAGTTATTCCTCAAATTTAAATGCATGCACAGCTGCCGCATAGAATGTATTGTTTCGAACCAAGAGAGGCGTAGACATTGGCACAAAGATTCTATTGAGATATTTAGTGTAAACTGGATACAATTACCTGTAATATCCTTTGTACTTTTCCAGCATCTCATCGCTTCTGATCTTGCTCGCAGTAGAACAGGACATAAGCAGGATTTTGTTTGCATCTCCTATGAGCTGCCAAGACCGTGGAAGAAAGCATTAATATTAATAACGATAAAATACAAATCTTCCTTTTCATGTTTAGAATTTCCTGTTAACAACTTTTTTGTGACTCGACACTCAACGTCTTGGAGGACGAATTCTTATTCTATAAGAATACAGGGTATAAATGTCATATGCGCCGATTGCATAACATGAAAGAGGTCGGCTTGGGTATCGTATTCTGAAGTTTGCACGTCCCAAGGTATTAACAGCTTTCGTCCCAACCCTTCTATTGTTACAAAGAACTCGAATCGATCCAGGATGCAAATCAGAACCACTATCTGTGTCGTACAGATGAGTTCTAATATTAACTTGTTTTGTTCGTTTAATGAGATTAAATGCAATGTCTAACACTGGATTTAGTTCAGGATTTGGATCTGGGTCTGTATTAGGATCTTCTGGATCTTCAGGATCGTTCGGATCATATGGGTCATCTGGTTCTTCTGTAGGCTCTGGATCTACTGTTGGCTCTGCTGGTGGATTTGATGATCCTGCGGCAGCAATTGCTGCAGCTGCATTTAATCTTCCCCCAGTAATGGTATATGGATTAAGAGAAGAAACAATGTCTGCTGAGTTCAATATAATTGCCTTAACTTGAGAATAAGTCAGACTAGAATTATAGCTCAATAGAAGTGCAGCAACCCCTGCTACATGAGGTGCGGCCATTGAGGTGCCACTATAGCTAGAATATGA
>JAAZON010000157.1 GCA_012797725.1 SAR324 cluster bacterium
AAGGCCAGCGATTCCTTTTATGGCTATAAGCGCCTTTTCATCCGGGAAGCTTTTTGTCTTTGCGGGAAGCTCCTTCATTAGCTTTGAACGAAGACCACTGTATCCATTTACCACTTGATACTCAGCACCAATTGACCAGAGCATGTAGTTTATATTTTTCTTTGAAAAATCAAGCCAGCTTTTAACCTTGCCTTTAGAATCAACTTCTAATGTCATTGGAAGAAAGAGTACGGCACTGTCTTTGTGTGCGTAGTCTGATAGCGAGCTTAAGATGGAAGGACGTGCCGGAATTTCCTGTAAAGGGTATGTGTAAAAATTGTTCTCGATTAAGGCGAGAAGGGTTAGAGGTAAAATACAAAACTTAAATCCTTGCCATTTGAGTGATAAATGTGAAAGGGCAAAAACTGAGAGCATAATAAGGGCAAAATGAAGGAGAATGCCAATCCTTCCAATGGCGCGAAGCGAGCTGAAAGCGGGAAAAATTTCATAGAAAAGGCGAAAGGGACTAAGTGAAATCTCCCCAGCTTCAGGATAGGCAAGAGGGCCGAATGAAAGTACAAAGGCACTAACCGCTAAAAGCGCAAATGTTCCTATCAGCGCCCTATTACTGAAATAAGTGACGCCAAGTTCCTTTTCAAGCTGTCCCATTGCATAGAGGAGACAAACAAAAACTAGGATAAAGAACCATAGCGCTATGCTGCCAAGATAGGATGATGAAAAAGCTTGGAGACTTGGAAGGAAGGACACGCACAAAATCAAAAATGTTATGCCAAAAGTGCTGTAGATCTCCCTTTGAGTTTTCGCTTGAAAAAGTCTGTAGAAGGCTAGGCCTGCAAGGATGTAAACGATGAAGCCAGGGAAGAAGTTTGCTTCAGGATGCGACCAAGCTGAGCTAAGGCCATAGAGGGAACTCCAAGAGGGCGCTGAGACAAAAGAAGCAAGATTGGCTGAAAAGAAAAATGCCTCATGAAGTGCACGCTCCCCAAAGGCTTCAGCTACTTTCATGTATGGCCAGATAAAGGGAAGGGAGGGTAGGGCGCCAAGTGTAGCCCCAACAAAGAGAACGGCATAATGTCGGAATTTGAAATATGAAGGACGAAGTAGAATGAGTGCAGCCACTAATAAGAAAACGCAAAGGGAGGCAAAGACGGCATAATATACAGAGCACAAAAAGCATAAAAAACCAGCAAGGCCTATCCAAAAAGCCTGTAGCATCTTAGGCCTTTCCATATAACGAAAGTAAAAAAGTGAGATCAGAGGAAAGATAAAGGAAAATTGAAGTTGAGGATGCCCAAGGTGTCCTGCAACGAAGGGATCTGTTAAGAATACCGATGCTCCAAAGAGTGCGGCGAAAAAGTTACCAGAAAGCATTAATGCCAGGCGATAGGTTAAAAAGCCACTCAAAAAAGCAGCACCTAGAATAATACTATTGAAAATAGCTGGTATTGCGATTCCAGTTTTAAGGAAAGGCCAGGCAATTAAGGCCGGAAGAAAAAAATTATCGCTCCATGCGAAAGAGAGTCCATATGGATAAAAAGCCCTGCTGCTAAACCATGGAAGATTCCCCAAGCTCTCAGGGATAGCTTGCAAAAGCCATATGTATAAACCTGCATCTGCTTCAGTTCCGCCGAGCACGTGTGTTGTAAAGTTAGCAAAAACTCTGTAGCGAAAGACTATTAGCAGCAACAAAATTAGTAGGGAAGCAATTAGATCTTTAGCTAAACTTGCCTTGTGTAGATCAAGAAAAGGAATGGAGTCAGAATTTTTGCTTTCAAACCTCTTGCTCATAGAATAAGTAAATTTAAGCTGTATTGCATATTGAGTATACAAGAACGATTAGAATCTAGCATTATGATATAGTAATGAACACTCATAGAGGCTAAAGATATGTCACTAATGCTCAATGAATTTAAAGATGTTGATACTAATCCGGATCCGGAATCTACGGTTAATGCCCTTGGGGCAATGTCACAACTTGCTTCAGTGAAGAGAATCCGGAGGTTTGGTCTGGAGCTTTTGAACCTGAAACAAGGCCAGATGCTTTTCGAGGCTGGCTGTGGTGCATGTCTGGACCTTAATGAAGTAATAGAACTCCTGAAACCAGGGGGCAGGGTGCTTTGCTACGATTAAAGCGAAGCCATGCTTTCTCAAGCACAAAAGGAATGATGCACGCTGCTAGATTTTGCCGATTTCACTCAGGAAGATGTGCATCAAATTGATTTTCCTGATTGTACTTTTGACTGCTGTCGCATCATGACAACTTTTCAACATGTGACAGATCCTAAAAAAGCCCTAGACGAAATATTTAGGATTGTGAAAATTGGAGGCCGAATAGTGGCTTGGGAACCAAATAGGAGAAGCTTTGTGCTTAGCAGCAGCTTCCCAGAATGCGCGGACAAGCTTCTAAAAAATTGGGCTAATGGAATTTTGAATCCAGACATGGGGCTACAACTTCAAGAACTCTTTGAAAGGAAAAATGCAAACAACATAAAGGTGCATATAATCCCTCGCATTTCCCATACTTTGTCAGAAAATGTGGTGCCCGTGGTAATATTCCCAGTCACTGCTTATACGTTTTGCAACTAGAGAAAGCGCCTGCAAGGCAATGAATCAATACTTTCGCTTCATCCATGGAAGCACTAGAAAACGCGTGTTGTTCAATACGTATCAAAGCCGATTGTTCTTTTGGTTATTATCCCAGCCAATCCACGAGTCGCGGGCTCTATTTTTTATGGCAGCGTAGCCAAAGTCCAAAAGTGCCACCCACTCCCCCGCCTCGTTCTCGATTAAATAACGCAGTCATTTTGTAATCTCTCTTCCGTTGTCGCCAAGATAGTGTAGCTTGTCCAGAAGGTCGTTATAGCTTGATTGTTCGTAGCGGTTAATGAGCCGTGCTGAAAGAAGATGAGCCGTCATGTAAAAAGTAATAGGAGATTACATAAATTTCCGCCAGTATCCGCCAGTAGAAACTTTTTACCAAATGGTTTCAGGTGGTTAAAGAGAGAAGCCGTGGCCCTGGTGATAGTATGCTACATCCTGCACGGATTTGGCCATATCCATGTCTGAGATGATGTTGAGGAGTTAACGATGATAAACCCGGATCAAGCGAAGCAAATTGAAGCGAAGATGAAACGAATTATCGAGGAAGCCGATGTCGATTCAATCGTTGAAGGTGTTACTGAAGGCTTTTATGGCGACAGGTTTAAAACGCGTCCGATAACAGCAACTGATGGTAAAACCTATGAATTCGTCAGAGCGGACCTTCCCGGAAGATCTACATATGAATATTTTCTTAAGCACGATGGCCATAGCGTCCCCTGCGACGCAGAGGCCCTATGGGATGCAATTGAAGAAAAAGTTGA
>JAAZON010000158.1 GCA_012797725.1 SAR324 cluster bacterium
CGTTCCCTTCACCAGTTATATAGCTTTGAGCTGAAATGACTTCCACATGCTTTCCATCTTCAACGGCTTTATTCAATGTTTCCAGTACTGTTTCGCTGCAGCTATATAGAAATATTCGGTCGTTGTTTGAGATCAGAATCTGCGCAATAGAAGCACTGGTGGCTGCTGACGATCTTGAAACACCTATGAATTGCTCTGCAAAGTTCTTCAGACTTTCTTTTGTGCTCCTTTCACACTCCAGAATCCTTGCTACCCCGTTAAAGAAGTTCTTGACAGAAGCCATAGTCGGCGAATGGCTCATAACTTCAATCGCAAAGTTGTAGATACTATCTCGAATCCTTTTCGGTTCAGTAGAGGATAAGAGTCCTATAAAGCTCTCTGCTACGGCCATGCCAGTTGATAACGCTCCACCGGTTAAATCGCCCTCAATTCTATCTATGAGGTCTTCAAGAATCGGATTGTTCAACACTCGCCCCTCCCAAATCAAGGTTCAAGTTCTCAAATACATTCGTAGTTCCTAAGTATTCAGTAAACTTTGATCCGAAATCAGTCGCGAGTCTTCCGCTTTCAGTAATACTCTGCTTTCTTATTAACCTCGCGAGAATCAGTGCCGCATTAAACGCATCCCCTGCTCCACTTGAATCCACTACATTAACTTTTGGTACCGCGAAATGCTCTTCAATAGCTCTGCTTATAAAAGTGCAGCCATCTGCACCATCCTTTACCCATATTTCCGAAACTCCTTTATCTAGAACTACCGAAGATGCCTCTCTCAAGTCGCTACAGTCAGTAATCATGAAAAGCTCCTGCTTATTTGGCAGGAAGATATCTACACTTTCCAGAGTCTTCATATATGCATGTCTCTTTTCCACACTCAGCTCCCAATCTGGGATTCGAATGTTGGGATCAAGTATAACTATCCGCTCCTGTTTTTTTGCTTTCTTTGCAAGGTTTTGGGCAGCTATCCTTGATTCAATGCCTTCGTTTATCATAATTCCAGAAACAAAAACAATATCGGGAAGTTGTACGTCCTCTATCATCGCCCAATCGATGTGAATATCTGCCGAGCATCTTCTAACGGAAATCCATTTCTTCTCACCGTCTGGGAAAACAAGTCCAATTACGAGACCGGTAGGAAATGATCTACTTTGTAACACAGATTCCCGATTTACGCCTAATTTCTCAAGAAGTTTATTTGCAGCTTCGCCAAGGAGATCTTCTCCCAACATGCTTAGCAATGACACATTCGCTCCCAAATAAGCCAGTCCAGCAGCGACATTTGCAGCCGAACCCCCGATGCTGATCACTTTTTCAGAACTAAAGGAGCATCCTCCACTAACCGGCATTTTATCTATAGGGACTAGAATGTCAATGCTACAATCTCCGAAGCACAGTACCTTTCTCTGCAAAACTCTCACTCCCGAGTTATTTTTCGCCAAGAAAACCCGATCTTATTTTCTTTACGGTGCACATGAATTCTTTCACTCTCTCAGAATCGACAGACTTATAAGAATCACCATCGATTTTGAACGTAGAACCGACAAAAGCTCCAGAAGCAACTTCGAATATCTTTTCGGCATTCAACTTATTCATACCCGAACCCACAAGTATCGGGTAATCGGGTAGTACGGCTCTCACCTTCCTCAAGTTTTCAATGGGAGTCTCGAAACCTGTATGTTTTCCGCTTATTATGACCGCATCGGCGAGAAAGTAAGCCGCGTCATATGCAGATTCCTCTATCGGTCTCATCGCAAGAGGTGCGGAGTGCTTTATGTGTACGTCTGCGAATAGTTTGATGGATGGATCGAGAAACTTACGGTACCTAAGAATCTCGTGGGGTCTCCTTATTGCGAGTCCAGAGACATCGACCGATGCTTCGGTGAAAACCGTTGCTCTCACGAACTTTGCCCCCGATGAATGGGCAACTGCAATAGAGGCTATTGGATCCGCCAGGAGGCATATACCCATTAGGGTATCAGGAAAGGCTTTATAAATCTCATGAGCGACGATTGAAAGCGAGGCTACGGTCTCTGCCGGAGCCACGTCGGGGAAGTAAG
>JAAZON010000159.1 GCA_012797725.1 SAR324 cluster bacterium
GCTTTTATTGAGGAGAGACTGTTTAGCTGGTTTAAGGTTGGAGAACTTTCAGTAGATTTCTCTTTCAGGCTAGACACATTAAGCATGTTGATGTGCCTTTTTGTGACAGGAGTGAGCACTCTTATACACTTCTACGCGATTGGCTACATGGCTGAAGATATTTCTAAGCCGCGTTTCTTCGCATACATGAACTTGTTTCTTTTTTCCATGCTTCTTCTTGTACTAGGGGCTAATCTTCCAGTGCTTTTCATCGGATGGGAAGGTGTGGGTCTTTGCTCTTATCTTTTGATCGGGTTTTGGTTCAAGAATGTCTCGTATGCAGCAGCAGGACGTAAGGCCTTTATAATAAATCGCATAGGAGATGTGGGCTTTCTTCTGGCTATCTTCTTGATAATCAAACACTTTGGAACTATAGATTTTTACCAGCTTTCAAAAATATTTTCTGAGTCTTCGGGAAATTCAGGCATATTAACCTTTATAGCACTCTGCTTATTTGCCGGTGCAGTAGGGAAATCGGCTCAGATACCACTTTTCGTGTGGCTTCCGGATGCAATGGCTGGCCCTACACCTGTGTCGGCTCTAATTCATGCTGCAACCATGGTTACAGCAGGAGTCTATCTTCTTGCAAGAAACAGCATGTTATTTGAAGCAGCGCCTGAAGCTCTCTTTGTTGTAAGTTGTATAGCATTAATTACGGCCTTTGTGGCGGCTACTATTGCTCTTGTGCAAAACGACATTAAGAAAGTTTTGGCATACTCAACAGTAAGTCAGCTGGGATTAATGTTCATTGCAACAGGTGCTGGTGCTTATTCAATTGCAATGTTTCATGTTGTGACTCATGCCTTCTTCAAGGCTTGCTTATTCTTAGGTGCTGGCTCAGTAATTCACTCATGTCATCATGCTCAGGACATGAGGCAGCTCGGCGGCCTTCGGCGCTATATGCCAGTCACTGCAATATCTTATGGAATAGCAGCTATATCTATCTCTGGCATTTATCCTTTTGCGGGATTTTTCTCAAAACATGAAATCCTAGAGGCCCTGAACTTCACAACAAATCCATATCTTTTTGAATATCGAGTCGTTTTTATTGCGGCTGTGAAATTGGTCTCAATTTGTACGGCATTTTATATGGCTCGTTCGTTTGCGCTAACATTCCTGGGTACTTTTCGAGGACATGACAAGCCCCGTGAGTCGCCTCTTATAATGACGATACCTATAGGCATTCTAGCAGTGTTATCCATTTTAGGTGGAGTCCTTGTAGGAAACTGGATCTTCGAATACCTGGCCCCACTTTTTGGAAACGCAAAAAATGGGCTATCTGAAATGAGTCTTTTGTCTGGATTAAGTGCGTCATGGACAGGGCTTATAGGGATTACCATGGGTCTTTTGTTTTACTCAAAATGGCAAGGAATTCCTGCGCAGATCTTTTCGGCTTGTGGGAGTTTTAGTCGGTTATTAGCTGGTAAATACTATCTTGATGAGATCTATCAGGCACTCATTGTTAAGCAAATGGCCAGGCTTTCTTCTTTCTTGTCTTCAGTGATTGATCAATCTTTGCTCGACGGCATGGTAAATGGAATAGCTATAGTTATCGACGGTAGCGGAGGGCTACTAAGGTACGTGCAGACTGGGCAATTGCGGCACTATGCGGTGATGATTTTCCTGGGAACGGTACTTTTTATTTCTTATTGCTTGTTGTGGTAGCGAATGGGAATTATGACGCAGATACCAATTTTAAGTGTGCTGATCTTTAGTCCAGCTTTTGCTGCTTTGTCTCTTTATGTGCTGCCGTTTTTCTCTCCGTCTAAAGATGAATCTGGCGAGAAAGCTCGGTATTTTGCGTCCTTTGCCTCGTTGCTTGTTTTTATTCTCTCATTGTTCATGCTTACAAGCTTCAAAACCGATGTCTCAACAATGCAATTTGAAGAGTATGCAGAGTGGATTCCTGAATTTGGTATTACATACTCTCTTGGTGTTGATGGAATCAGTCTTTTCTTGATTCTATTAACCACGTTTCTTATGCCAATAGTGCTCTTTTCCTCGCATTCTATTAAAGCCATGAGAAAGGGCTATTTAGCCTCCATGTTATTACTGCAGACTGCTATGACTGGAACCTTGGTGGCCCTTGATTTATTTCTTTTTTATGTTTTTTGGGAACTTATGCTTGCCCCTATGTATTTCATTATAGGCATTTGGGGTGGGTCAGGACGCTTCTATGCAACCTTGAAATTTGTGCTTTACACTGTTTTTGGAAGCGTGTTGATGCTAGTTGCTGTTCTTTATGTGGTCTCCGTTTATTACGATCAGAATCAGGCTATAAGTTTCAATTTAGAAACGCTAATAAGAGCCACGCATTTCACCCTAAAGGAAGAATTGTGGCTCTTTGCGGCTTTTGTTCTGGCCTTTGCTATAAAGATCCCACTTTTTCCGCTTCACACATGGCTTCCCGACGCTCACGTTGAAGCGCCGACGGGGGGCTCAGTGATTCTTGCAGGCGTGCTACTTAAGATGGGTCTCTATGGTCTTATACGTTTTGCTTGGCCTCTTTTCCCAATGGCATCTAGAATATGCGCATTTTACATTGGAGTGCTTGCGGTCATTGGTGTAATTTATGGAGCTCTCGTTGCATGGGCCCAGGCAGATATGAAGAAACTTGTTGCCTATTCTTCAGTCTCACATCTTGGTTATTGCGTTCTGGGTTTTGTAGCAGGTGGGCTTTCTTCTATTTCGGGTTCAATTTACCAGATGCTTAATCATGGCATTTCAACGGGGGCGCTATTCTTGATAGTTGGTGTGCTCTATGATCGTAAACACACAAGAATGATATCTGATTACAGCGGACTCGCGTCAAAAGTCCCTGTATTCGCCTTCTTCTTCCTTGTATTTACGCTGAGTTCAATTGCCCTTCCATTAACAAATGGTTTTGTGGGAGAGTTCCTGATACTGTCGGGAGCATTTGATATCTATCCATGGCTCACGGGTATCGCACTTTTTGGCGTGATCTTCAGTGCGGTTTATATGCTGACTCTTTATATGAAAACCATGTATGGGGAGCTTAATGAGGACAAGAATGGTGACTTGAAAGACTTGACAAGAAAGGAAGTCTTTACATTTGTTCCGCTGCTTTTACTGGTTTTTTTCAGTAGATGTCGCCGATAGCTAACAATGTTCCTATCACCAACCCGAACAGGACTCCGAACATCGTGATTTCGATGGTCAGCAGTAAGCCCTGGGCGATCCATCCTTGATA
>JAAZON010000160.1 GCA_012797725.1 SAR324 cluster bacterium
CACTGGGGTCTCTAAAGGTCAGATCTCCATAACATCAAGTTGTGGATACTTGGACACCGCTATTGGGGGTGGTGTGATGAACGCCGCACAAAACGCCATTTTCGATCTAAATGGAGTTACTGGAATTACACGCGAAAACAACTCCGTATCAGACGTCATCACTGGCTTGACCCTCTCTTTACAGGGAATTGGAAGTGCCACCATTACAGTGAGTGATGACTCGAAAACAACCGAGACGAAAATTCAAGAGTTTGTTGATCAATTCAACGAGATCGTTGAATTCATTAATGAGAACAATCAAGTTTTAAGAGACGAAAGTGGGAAAGAAGTAAGAAACATTTTTCAACCTCTGGCCTCGGTCTCGGTGGACGATACAGCTCTTCGCGGCTTTCGAGATGCTCTCTCTGGAATTCATTCTGGAATATCTGGAACTGGTGTAAACATATTTGCAGATCTCGGAATAACTACTCAGAGAGATGGAACACTTAAATTTGATAAGGCTCAATTTGAGAAGGCCGTTTCAACATCCTCTTCATCAGTCAACAGCATTCTTCAACAGTTTGCAGACCTCACGGCCACAACTGGAGGCACCATTGATTCTTTCACGCGCTTCCAGGGTTCCTTTGATGTAACGATTAATAGCAACAAGACAATGATCGATAACATGAACAAACAAATTGCAAGTGCTGAGGATTCAATCTCTCAACAGGAAGAAAGCCTAAGGGCCCGTTTTGCACGCCTTGAAGCTGCCATCGGCCAGATGCAATCGCAACAACAGGCCCTGAGCAGCATTCTTAGCTCCATTGGCTAGTTAGTCGCCCCACTCTTCCAAGCGGCCGTGAGCCCTTGGCCAGAGCTGTAGGCCTAAGGCTCCCCAGAAACAAATGTCGTGCGGACATTTCTTTCGGGAATCGCTTCTAAGAGCCCACCAGGGCATGTTTTATTAGAGAAGGAAAGCAAGATAAGTCTTAGGTATCGTGGGGTCATTATTCGATGAGGGCTAGAAGATTAACTTCTTTGAACGTTCTGTCCCTGCAACTTGCATAGGTGTCCCATAGCTAGGATGAAAAGACTCTAGCTTGGTAGTGACACTCCCAATAAAAACCTCACTCACAATTTTCAAAACTTCTCGCTTCTTATCGGTCGAAACAAAAATCTGAGCGCGGCGAAGTTTTTTATCAGCATCTGGTTTGGTCAGATTTTTTACTCTAGGCTCTACAACAAAAACCTCCCTCTCCTGATTGTTGAATTCTATCACCTTTTTTTCAACGCAATTGAGCGTAATCAAGTATCTTGCTTTCCCGTTATAAGTATCGAAATCACGACTGACTCCCGGCGCCCAGTCTAAACTTCTGGCCAGAAATGCTGCCGAAAACGGTTCAAGTGTAAAATTGTTTGGATTAAATTGTTCTATATCGGGGCTTTCGCTGTTTGGATCTTTATCAAAATTCTCACGAACAGTAAGAATCTCTCCATTATCAAGATAAGAAATGGCCGTGAAACGATCCTTGCGATTCTCTTTTTTCTCGAAGGTCACTCGCAGCGGTGAAAAGTCCTTTTCTGAAACCAAACCTTCTGCCCGGTAACGGAGCTTATAAAAAATGTCAATACCGCTATAGGTTCTAGCAGTTGCTTCTGCCATATAGAGACCCGGCTCTCTCTCTATACTAATAGTAGCCTCTGCTGCTGGAATCCCTTGCCAGCTTACCTCATAAGTGTAGGTACCAAGTGGAAAATCATAGTCATGAGAAGGATGATATACAGGTGTCTTAACTTGAACTTCAGATGCTTTTATTTCCTCATCAGTTGCACAGGAAATCTCCACGCGATTTAAGAGAATAAGAGAGAAGACTCCCACGAAAGCAAATAGTCTAATAATTGTATTCATTTTCTGTGTCTTCATCCCCTACCAGATCAGATAGCAATCTTGGCATGCAAAGGCCAGCTTCAATATTAAGGCCCACACTCCTTTAAACGATACACCTATAATACTTTAATTCGCTTAAAACAAAAAATATTGCAATTCACATATCTTATAAAGCCCTAAGCATTAATGCATTTCTCAATTGTTGTTTGGGCGGTTAGAATATACCTCATATTCAAAGCCAAGCATATTAGAAGCTAGGTCAATTCAATAGGATACCAAAAAAAGCACCTCTTGTCTTGGTCTCTGCTTTGCGTAGTATAGAATTCTCTTGCAATCTACATAAATTCTTAAAAAAATTTGCAGTAATGGCTTTTAAACGTCTAATTTCATATGGAATGACCGTTCCATTTTTCTTGGGCTTCGGCCTGATTCTAGTGCTCTTTCATCCTGTCCTTATTATTTTCCATGCTTTTGGAAAAGGCGACCTTGCAATGTACTGGCTGAACTTTGCGTTAAATCGAAACGCAATGATTATGGCAGGCATGAAATATAAGCTTATCTTCAAAGATGAGCTTCCCTCTGATCGGCCTCTTATTGTCATCTCAAATCATCAGGGACCTTTTGATATTACCTTAATATATGAGGCATTAGCTCGCTTCAAGCTTAAGTTCATCGCAAAGATTGAACTTAAACGTGGCATTCCAAGCGTTTCATGGGTACTACGCAATCTCGGCTCTGCATTAATCAAAAGAGACGATCCAAGACAATCATTAACGGAGATAAAGGCTTTTGGAGAAAAACTCGAAAGAGAAAAACTTGCTGTTCTTTTTTTCCCAGAAGGCACGCGTGCAAAAGACGGAGTCATGAAGCAGTTTCTTGCACCGGGAGTGATTTCTCTCTTGAAGGCAAGCCCTTCTGCACTAATTGTGCCTGCCGTCATTGATGGCTCATGGGAAATATTTCGTTATAAAGGTTGGCCTGTACCGTTTGGAAGCAAAGTTACTATAAAGATTTTAGATCCTATCGAGCCTTCACAGCATGAAATAAAAGAAATAACCCCTTTACTAGAGAGTCTACTCAGAGCTGAGCTTGAAGCGTTACGACGGGAACAAGGAGAAATTGCGACTAACACCAGAAATTCTCCTGCCTCTTGATTCTTCATCTATTTTCTATGATTATTGAACTTCCTGTATATGCCGGGGTGGCGGAATGGCAGACGCGCCGGATTCAAAATCCGGTACCCGCAAGGGTGTGAGGGTTCAAGTCCCTCCTCCGGTACCACTGAACTTCAACAGGCCATAAGGTTTTCGATATAGGAAATATTAAATCCTGGCACAAGACCCTTTATTAGCGAGAGAGTTGCGGCAAAAGAACTGCCAGATGGATGCTTATGAGAAATACTCAAAAATAGCTCCACCAGACGTTAAAGATGACGTTCTGCAGGATGTCACTGTGGTAATCAGTTATCAAAGAACTTAAGCGGCAAGCCTTTAAGCGAAGCACTTTTCTTGATTCATCCGAGGCACAAGCATGATATTTAGTATACTGGAACCACATCCACCGTCCAATGCTTGGCAGCGGATAAAAATAGGTCCCATTTCGTAGCTGCATACTGGTCATAAGCACTGTAGAGGTTAGCCTCAGCATTGGGATTAGTAGCGTATTCACACGACAGACTCATAGCATTTTGCGCGAAATAAACGAATTGATCTTGCCTCATTCCAATAGCATTCAGTAAAGTTCCGACATACATATCACTTGTACTATTCGGATCGTCATTGTAGGCATCGCTATAAGAATAAATACCATCACCAATATCCAATTTAACAACTTTCGGATCGTCCTTCCAACGATAATACCAGCTC
>JAAZON010000161.1 GCA_012797725.1 SAR324 cluster bacterium
CACCTCCTCAAGCATCACAGCTTTCAACCAGAAATTTCTCAGGTCAAACATTTATCACATGGAAAGAAATTCCAAATGACATTCAGGGTTGCGGTACATGCTGGAACAATTCTAAATGGACGAATCCTGCAACATGGTTAGATTGGGATCTTTGCACTACCAACCGAAAATCTACCTGCGTTGAGGAGTGCAAGACTGTAACAGACATCATTCCAAGCTGTCCCCAGGCTTTTTCGACTTCTGCAACAACTCCATGTTCCACTTGCCTAAACCAGGCCAAATTCTTTGATAATACTTTATGGCCGAATTGGACGACAAGAGACTGGCAGCAAGAAGCAGAATGCACGAATCCAATTTGCAAGCATGAAAAGAGTTACCGTATATATAGATTAAATCAACCCATAACCAGTTCTAATCTTCACCAAGCCGAATTAATAGATCAAGTATACCAAGGCTCATCATGGATCTCTGGAAATGTTTATGAGGCGGGAGGGTCTACAAATTACCAGCCTGATCCTACTTCTGTTCGTCAGCCTAATCTATCACGAGCTGGAGTATCACTAAGTACCGACTCAGGCCTTTATGTGTTCACAAATGAAAAGAATGAAACTGCATATTATGCCGTCACCAGTGTTGTCAATGGAAATGAGAACCGAAATATTACGCCTGGAAGCAACGCCACAAGTTCCGGAGAAGGAATTACGGAGCGAATCGCTCATCCTCAGCCTTTTTATTTCGAAAGTTACTATATATACAAAGGCTACATTATGTGGCTTGGGTCATTCAACTTTTTGGATTCAGCCGATAAATATGGTTTTGACAATCGACGATCGGCTCCTGTCTTTTTCTCAGTCGTAACGCCCCAAGACAATAAAACTCTTAGCTCCTATCCATTGACTTTGTCCTTGCACTCGTTTAGCCACAATATGTATGAGAGCACTGAAGGCACTGCTCCTTCCCGTGGAGAATTCAATGGTTACACGATTGATTTTAATGATTTCTCAAGAATGATCGCGAGAAACGATGCAGGCAAGTTAATTGATCTTGGGACATACATTCAAATGCACTTTGGCTATTCCTTGTACTCAGGCTGGAATTCAAATTACACGCCTACCAAGATCAGCCATGGCTTTGTCCCAACTTTCAGGTTGGCTAAACCCTTCAACGAGGGGAAGAGCGTGCTATATGCTCAAAAAGCCATGAGAACAATTACGCAATGGGTTGCGGATCATAGCAAATTTTTCACTAATGAGAATGATTTAAGTACCGATATCGATCGAAAGCGAATCTACGCTACTGGCGGATCAATGGGAGGTGGTGGATCCGTTAATTTCGCACTCTTCAATCCCGATTTAGTCGCGGCAATTAATGTGGTTCAAGGCTATGTCAGCTTTAGCACCTCGCGAATGAGAATAGAGAGGATCCCAGCTTCCTTTGGTTCAGAGACTGAAAATATACCAACTCCCGAAGGAGTTGGTATATTTGACGAACTAAGTGCCGCAAAGAAGGTGTTATCAAATCCGGGCGCAAACTGGCCGGCCATGAGGTTTAGGCATGGCAAGAATGACTCCGCAGTAACATGGACACAAATGCCTCCCTTTTATAGTGCCGCAAAGGAAGCTCGACTAGGTCTTTCAGCTTACTTCTCACAAGATGATCACAATCAGGCTTCTGACTTCAATCAGTACTTTGGAACAGAGTACATAGGTGACTTTGATTTTGCCAAAGTCTCGACAGCTCCACTAGATCGCTCATACAAACCAGGATTTAATCTCTTTGCCTTCAGAAAAGACTTAAGTTTCCCCGCTTTCTCGAATTTTAGTTTAAATGCGAACCCAGGAACCGGAAGTCCCACAGATGGTGAGCCAAGGGGAAGAATAAATACTTGGCCTTGGTTTGACTCTGCAAGCATTGCTGAAACATATACGTCTTATACGGTAAAAGTTTATATGCTTTCGTTCACTACAAATTCTAGCGTTACTCAAGCAACTGTCTCTATTACCCCAAGGAACATTCAAAAGCTGAAACATCATCCAGGGACTCGATATGCATGGAAAACAACGGATTCCACGGGTAGAACCTTACAAACAACGTCAGCACCTCTTTATGCAGACAAAGATGGACTACTAACAATCCCAGGAGTTACGATCTACAAGAATCCAATTACTTTAACTATTAATGTAACTTCAGATGCTATTGGACCAATACCGCCATCTGGGCTTCACATCCAAGACTAAGTTACTTGAGGACTACTAGTTTTTCCTAGCTCTGAAAGGCTGCCTAAGTTAAGCACTAGGAGCTAATAGTCATAAATATAGACCCATTTTCTAATGTAATAGCACATTTGCATCGATTTCTTCTATGAGATACCAGGAATCTCACATGGAAGATTGATTGAAGGCTTAGGATGCCACTTAGTATTGGATTTAATATAAGCTCACTGAATGCTCAGCGGCAACTGTCGCAAGCAAACTCTAATCTTGTAAAGAG
>JAAZON010000162.1 GCA_012797725.1 SAR324 cluster bacterium
ATAGCTGTCGAGCATTTCACTGGTTAGTGCAATGATTCTGGCATTATTCAGCTTTTCTTGCATTTCCTTGGAAAGGATATAATCTCCTGTGAGGATGGCTATATCCTCATCAGGAAAGCGTTTTTGCCAATCAGAATATTTCTCCTGAGTAAGAGCTTTTAGTGGCGATAGATACACCACCCTCTTCTTCAAGACCTTCAGAACATAATCCATGATCAATTCGGCGCAAATCGTTTTGCCAGCGGAAGTATTGGCACCGATGACCATATTGCAGTCTTTCTTGCGGTGTGGCATTACAGCTGACTGCACTGGATTGAAATGATCAAATGGATAAGACCAATCATCGTACTCATAAGTTGGGATCAGATGGATATCTGATGGTACTGAAAATACTTCTGGCAAATTCGGAGTTTCTGCCACAACCTCACTCGATTCTTCCTGAATTGCTATCCTCTCTTCTTCTATTTCATTTTCTTCATCGCTGAATTCATTCATATAGGAATGATAGAAGAAGGGATCAGCTTGCTTGACCTTCGCTTCAAACGTTTGATAACCTTTTGGGTTAGTTTCGCCTAGAATATAGGCAAGCTGCTTGTCTGAGAGACAACCGCGAGTTTCCAATTGTGCGTACATATCCAACGCAAAATTGGATTTGATATGCCTCGAAGTGAGAATGGCCTTTACATAATCCCAATCTATCATTACTTGACTAGGTGCATCTTTAAGAAAGATATCAATGCGTTTTTGAATACGCTCTTTGATTGTTGTGCTGGTTTCTATTCTTAGTATCTTTTTGCCCTTACCTATAGGCCGGTCATTCTTGGCATCCCAAAAGACAATCCGAATGGCATCTTCGCCCCGATCTCTTGTTTGGTTCGTTGATTTGTCAACGGTTGAATAGATTCTGACCATCAGATTCTTGACGCTGGTTGGAATTTCATAGATATATTCCCTTGAAATATCGTTTATGACTTCCGACTTTTCTGGTGGCAGAATCTCTTCAAATTGCTCTTTAGAGAGAGTTACAAATGCCATATATCATCATCTCTTTTCACATATTTTGATATTCAATAAGGGGCGCAATGCCCCTTATGTTAAGGAAGTGGAATTTCTTGGAATGGTTCTATGCTACTCTCCATTTTTGGCTTTAAAGGTTATGTATGGTTCGCCAATCTTAGTTTCAGTACAAACTTTGATGATTTCTTCGACTTTCCATTCGGACATTCCCCAAGTTTTCAGTTCCAATTTCAGGGTCTCGACCGAGAATTTGGTAGTAATGCGCCCTTCAGCTATAGTCACAACTCCGAGACTGGGGTCTACCACCGAATCTACATGTAGAGTATTGATCAGATAGTCCTTCAATGCCTCGCTGTTTTTAGACAGGTTGGCTTTTATATCCTTTTCCTGCAATTGAAGATTGGCGCGGTCTTCCATTAGATTTCGCACCACTCTAGCCTCACTCTTTTTCAAACTTGCCAACTCCACTACTTTCTTCTCCATAACATCTCCTTTTTTATTTTTTTATCAGCCAGCACCCAAAAAGGAAGAGAGCAAGGCCACCGAAATTAGCATAGGGCCACCACTCTCCATCGCTTCCAGCCATCATCAAGCCGAAAAGCCAACAAAAAGCCGCTATGAGGTACAATATCTCGCTCCTTATCCAAGATTGAAGGAAAGAAAACGGTACCTATTCTTCGAATACGATATAGCTAGATATGCCTTCTCACAGCCATAGTGATATCTCCGGCTGGAAGGGCCAGCAAAAAATGAGTGTTTATTATCACCTGAAAATATGGGATAACCGTGGCCAGCAAGAATGAGCAACTCTCTATCTTTCGTCCGGTAGATACCATTAGACATAGGATTGCGATTCATAATCTCTCCTTTACTGCGCGAAAAATTACTGGAGCGCCTGTCGTTGTCTACTTCATACCTCATATAATCGGTCATATCAACAAAAAAAATTACAGCGGACAGTATTTTTTTGCAGTGTGCGAGAAAATTGGACATTTGAGGCATTGGACTTGATACGAATCAACATACTAACAGCTAA
>JAAZON010000163.1 GCA_012797725.1 SAR324 cluster bacterium
CCTCCTGCTTTTGAGCCAATGCCTGACATTCTAAACCCCCCAAAGGGCTGTCGGCATACAAGGGCTCCAGTTATCTTTCGATTCAAGTAGAGATTCCCAACTTTAAAATCTCTTTTTGCCAGGTCAAGGTGTTCCTTATTCTTGCTAAAGACACCTCCTGTAAGGGCATAGGCGCAGGAATTGGCTTTTTTAATAGCCTCTTCAAAGGACTCAACTTTGCAGCAAGCTACCACAGGTCCGAAAATTTCTTCCTGCCAAATAAAGGCATCTTGTGGAACATCTCTGAAAATAGTTGGAGGAACAAAATACCCCTGAGAAGGGCACTCTCCTTTGTATGCCACAGAGATGCTATTTTCCGCTTCGCGAATAGTACTTAATATTCGTTTTTGAGAGGCTTCATCTATCACAGGTCCCATAAAGGTGTCAGGGTCGGAAGCTAAACCAACTTTAATCTTTGCTGCGGCCTCACAAAACTTCGCCAAAAATGTTTCGTATTTATCACCCACCACTATCAACCTTGAGAGTGCCGAACACTTTTGACCTGCAAAGCCGAACGCTGAGACTATTGCCGCCTTCACAGCACTTTCAATTTCAGCATCGCTGTCAATAATCATGGCATTCTTGCCGCCCATCTCAGCGATGACTTTCTTAACATTTCTTTGACCTGGTTTTACGATTCCTGCAGTCTTTATTAAGTCAAGACCGACCTCCATCGAGCCGGTGAAGCATATCATATCGATTTCTGGATGCGAGGCCAGGAAGGCTCCCACTTGTCCACCTGGTGAGGGAAGGAACGCGAAAGCATTCGATGGAATGCCAGATTTAAGAACGATTTTTGCAAATTCATGAGCGATTAGACTCGATTGTCGTGCCGGTTTGAGTATTGTTGTATTGCCAGTTACAAGGGCTGCAACGGTCATTCCAGCTGTTATCGCAAGCGGGAAGTTCCAAGGTGAAATAACGACTACCGATCCTCTTGGCTGATAAAAATAAAAATTATCTTCATCCTTAAGTTCCTCTGTTTTAATTGGCTTCGACAGCCGCAACATTTCCAACGCATAGTATTCACAGAAATCAATGGCTTCTGCGACATCTCCATCCGCCTCAGACCAAGGCTTGCCTTCTTCTAATGTAATTAACGCTGACAAAGCAGTCTTTCGTTCACGCATAGTAGATGCAATAGTTCTAAGGCATTGAGCACGTTTCTCGACAGGACACTGCTCCCATGCATTTGAACCCTTTCTCACTGAGTTAATTGCTTTTGTAGCGTCGTCGACTGAAGCAAGAAATACATCACCAAGTGGAAGGCCAGTACTAGGATCGAAGCTGTCGATTCTGTTTTGGGTTCTCACTTCGTCCCCGTCAATGATTGGGCACGCATATAGCGCATTAGTGGTGTGTGCCTTAGTCCAGAACTCCATGGCCTTGAAATATGCTGATTTGTTTGTCTCGTCAGAGAAGTCTGTGAAAGCCTCATTTTTAAACATATCGTTCCCCTTAAACTTAGTCGCTTCGGAAGTTCTAAGAATTAGTCATTCTTTTATCATTATTTCACGCGGAAATACACATCGAAGAGAGAAGCAAGTCATTTTGCATTCTTGAATGAATGCGAAGGCCTTCCCAGTTCAAGTCTAAATTAAATTTTTTCAACGGTTTTATTAAAAATGCATCGCAAG
>JAAZON010000014.1 GCA_012797725.1 SAR324 cluster bacterium
TCAAGAATAAGCTTATTTTGTGAATGTTTATAGAAGTATGTGGCGGCGATTTCGATGTTCCGAGACTCTTACTGGAGTCTGCTCCAAATGAGAGGGGGGCTTGTTTTGTCTCAGCGTATCAATGGTTTCAGGGAGAGTTGTAATTGAGTTTCTTGTGACGTGATCCTGGCAATTTGTCTTAAACGTAAACGGTTTGCAGTGGGAAAGCTAGATAAGTCACTTCTGGAGATGAGGAGAGAGGCTGTCTTTAGACAGGCGCTCGGTGCATATCCTTCTTCGTGCACGGCGGATACAACTTTATGGGCACTAATTGTTCTAGGGCGAGAATGATAGGATTTATGAATGGGAATATGAATTTTGACCGTCTTGTTCAAATTCTGAATCTCAAGGCTAAGGCCATCTTGATTTGAGGAACTGCTCCAGCGAGTAATGCTGATGAAAAGATTATCTCCCGAATGAAATGTTACATGCTTGCGAAGCTTAGATGAGATCCTGAATGAATAATATCTGCCCTTGTTATCCAGCTTCCCCCTGATAATCCTCGGTTTTTCTAGGTTGTTGAGATCTATAACAGTCACGCTTGCTCTTGCCAGATCAAATGAAGGGTCTGTAGACAAGATAAAGGGGAGCGCCGAACCGTTTTTGGGATTAATACTTATACCGATATCTGAATTTCTTCTGTAACGTTTACCAGCTTTCTTGATATAAGTATTTAAACCAAAATAAACAAAGCGATGAGATCCTTTTCCAACTGTTGGATCTGATGGCAAAATGGTGCTTATGGACATTTTATCAAGTAAACGTGTTTCTTCCCCGGTCCAGGCAGCCCCATGAGAGTCCACTACAATACCACCTTTAGATAGACTACTCTTTTTAATCTCTGTCTGAATTTGTTCACGATCTAAACTGATCGCTTGCATTTCTTCTGGAGGAATAATTAAAAGCGTGCTTGGGGTGGCCGGTTCCTTTGGGAGGCTTTGGTTAAGCAGGGTCGTCGAGGTGTTCAAGGGGGGCATGGAAATACTGGATAGTGAAAACATTGCCCCAGCTATTGTTGCACTTCGTCTAAATCTATCGAACACCTCAACCTCCTTGTTTTACTACAATGGAAAAACCTTTCAATGGTAATTAGCCAGCTCCTATTAGTAGCATAGCGCGATTTTCTATTTAACAAAGATGCTTTTTTAAAAACAAACTATGCTAATTGTGGAAAGAACTTGTTCCTGGTTACAATAGGTGCTCTTTTAATGTCCCTGTTTCTTAGTAATGTTGAAGATGTTTAAGAGATTTTTAATAGTATATTTTATTGTCATTGGCATTTTCCCTTCATGTGCGCAGATAGAAACGCCACCACCACCTACTGGTTGTCCATTACCTGTACAAACTGAAGTCGCTGAAAGGGCCAGCAAAGAAGAGGAAGGCTTTATTCAAGTTAATGGGGGAAAGATATGGTACAAGATCTCTGGAATTGGGAAGGCTGGTATTCCCCTAATTGTGATTCAAGGGGGGCCTTGGGCGACCCATGAACATTTGGAAAATGTGGAAAATCTGAGTGCCGATAGGCCGGTGATTTTCTTCGATCAACTAGGTAGTGGCCGATCCGAGAGGCCAGATGACAAGTCTTTATGGAGGCTTGAGCGTTATGTTTTGGAGCTCAAAGAACTTCGTCAAAGTTTGAAATTGCCCAAAGTTCACATATTAACTCAATCTTTTGGATCAATGGTAGCTTTGGATTACGCTCTTCTTGAACCAGAAAATGTTGCAAGTCTCGTCTTGTCGGGCCCGGTTTTGAGTGCCAGACGTTTTGCAGCTGATGCACAAAGCTGGGTAGATCAATTGCCAACAAAACAGAAAAGAACAATTGAGAAGGCTTGGAATAGCGGTGAATTTCAGTCAGAAGAATATCAGAATGTTGTTAGACTCTATAGGGATAAGCATCTATGTCGATTGAATCCATGGCCGGATTCGCTTAATCGTATGATTCAAAATATGAATATGCCGCTATATGAATATATGTGGGGCCCGAGTGATTTTCATTCTAAGGGTGTACTGAAGGACTATGAGCGAATTTCTGAGCTAGGAAGAATCCAGGTGCCGGTGTTTTTAAGTTGTGGTGAGTTTGATGAAGTACCACCAAGAACTTGTGCGTTTTATTCGAAATTATTTCCAAAAGTTGAAGTGTTAGTATTTGGGGAGGCTTCACATGAGCATCATCTGGAAAAAGAAGCTTCATATTTTTTGGCCCTCAAGCGCTTTTTGAGAAAAGCAGACGAGATTAGCTATTATAAATGCCCTAAGAGTTGATTTAGCAACTTTAAGCAATCCGCTAAAATTCCTGTCGTTTTGAAAGGCGCATTTTCGGCCGAACAGGAACTTTATCGAGGTTACTACGGCGACAAAGTTTTTTGATACTCTAATTTAGAGCTTGAAGTGTTGAAGTAGTCTCGATTCCATCTACTTTCTGTTCCTGCGAAACAGTAGCGTGTTCTACTTCCTCGATTATTGAAGTAGTCTTTTCGACTTCCATTTCTATGTTTCGAAGTGCTCCGACAGCCTCATGCTCTGTCTTGGAACCAAGAATTTCTGAATAAAGACTTTCTGTTTGCTCCGCTATGTTATCCCAATTGTAGCTTTTGCTTGCAGTCACTCGTCCCTGTTTGCCCATACTTTGAGCGTTTGAGAAGTCGTCGAAAATACGGTGTATCCCCCAGGCAATTGAACCCGGATTATCATATACAAGATAGCCATTTTGTCCTGGTGTAATAATCTCTCTTGGTCCGCCGTTTTCAGTGGCTACAACAGGCTTTTGAGCGGCCCAGGCTTCAAGAATCACAATACCAAAGGGCTCATTTCTGCTCGGAACGCATACAGCATCTGTGCTTTTAAAGAGACGAACAAGTTGACCAGCACGATTACTGTTGAATGCACCAAGAAAGCGCACAGCGTGTTTTACTCCAAGTTGATTAGTTCTTCGCTCCAGATCCCATCTCATTGTTCCATCGCCGGCAAAGACAAATTTCGCATCGGCTCTTCTTTGAAGAAGTTCAGGCACAGCCTCCAACAATAAGTCGGGCCCTTTTTGATACTCTAGACGGCCTACAAAGAGAATAGTGGGATCCATTGGGCCAACCCCAATTTGGCGGCGAACGTGTCCTGGGTCAGTCGGAGTATCGAAACGGCGGCAGTGAATTCCATTATATATTGTCTTAAGTTTTGAGTTTGGAACTTTGTAAATTCTTTTAACTTCTTCAGCAAGCACGCCAGATACAATAATAACACGATCGGCGCAGTAAATACCCTCAGCTTCTATCGCGCTAATTCTATCGGAGTAGCCACCAACATGTCTGTTGCCACAGCGTCCAAATTCAGTTGAATGGATGGTAATAACAGTATTGCTGTGTCGATCATTTTTTGCCTGAACAAGAGCTTTTGCACACATCCAGTCATGAGCATGAACAATGTCAAAGGGACCTTGAAGTGCCTCGATCTCACCCAAATGCCAAATCAAGGAATTGCACATGTTGTTCATTTCTGTGACAAAATCTGGATTGAGATCAATTGGACATCGATGATAGTGAACGCCATGAATTAGATCGTAACGGTTTTGTCCTTGACCCGTCCGCACAAAAACATGAACTTCGTGACCTCTTCTTTCGAGGGCTGCAGCAAGCTCAGTAACATGCTGCGCAACCCCACCTACAGCAATGGAATGAAGACTTTCCCAAGAAAGTATGGCAATTTTCATGAATACCTGCTTTGATTTTTATAAACTTGACATGAAGCTAAACAGAGAAATTTTGTCTTTCTGGCATAATCTCGCCTGTTTGCATGTCCCTGGAGTTTGATTAGCTAAGAGCTTGCTGCGATTCAAAAAAATGCAGTTTTTCATTACGATTTTAAGGTGTATTGTCAAGGCAGCTCACTAAGGAAAGGCTGGGGTTTTTATTGCCAATTTTTACTTACAGTTATGCCTTAAGGCATTAGCACACTGAGGGAAGAAGATCCGAAGAAACTGGGTTTTGCAATTGGTACTTTGCAAATCTTTTTTATACAACGTATTTTGCAGTTCATGAATTTTAGACCAAAAGTATTAGTAGTGGGGCAGGACTTCGATTTGTGCGAGGCCAATATCTTTTCAGGGCTGGTAGAAAACGGGGTTACTATAGAAGTCATAATGAGCCCCGCCCTTAATCGAAAGGAAATATTAGAAAAGGCTGGTATAAAGGTTAACGCCCTGGGGATCTCTTCGCGTATTGATTTGTCAGCGATATGGAAGCTTCGACAGCGCCTCTTATCAAATAACTATGATATTGTGCATTGCTTGACCAGTCGTGCCCTGTCGAATGTTTTGCTTGCATCAAGAAATATCAAGACAAAAATAGTCGCCTATCGGGGTACGGTGGGCCATCTTAGCCGCATCGATCCTTCTTCCTGGTTAGCTTATCTGAATCCGAAGGTTGATAAAATTATTTGTGTATCTAATTCAGTTAAGTAGTACATTTTAAAATTTGTTCCTGAGGAACGGGTATTGAGAATCTACAAAGGACACGACGTGTCCTGGTATGATAATCACTCAGAACTAAATCTCGAAGATTTTGGAATTCCAAAAGGTGCCTTCGTAGTCGCTTGTACGGCAAATATGCGTCCAGTAAAAGGTGTGCCGTATTTAATTCAAGCAATAGAAACTATTCCGTTTGAGGAAAATGTGCATCTGCTATTGATCGGCAAAGTTCAAGACCATGAGATCGAAAAACTACTTCTAAGACCTCAACATGCCGAGAGAATACATTTGGCTGGATTTAGAAAAGATGCAACATCTGTGGTTTCCAAATGTGATGTATTTGTAATGCCATCGGTCGCACGAGAGGGATTGGCCAAGGCTCTTATGGAAGCCATGTCAGTGAGGGTTGCCCCGATTGTGAGTAATGTGGGTGGGCTGCCAGAGGTGGTTTTAGATGGGATAAATGGTTTTGTTGTGCCACCTCGCGATGCAAAGTCTCTTGCAGATGGGATCTTGAAGTTAAAGCACGATGAATCACTAAGAAGGCAGTTTGCCGTTGCCTCTCGAAAGAGAGTGGAGAATGATTTTAATGTGCAGCAAACTATATTGGAAACAAA
>JAAZON010000164.1 GCA_012797725.1 SAR324 cluster bacterium
TATTGAGATTGAGACCAGATGCCAACGCAAGTCCGCCTGAATCATCTGAAGCATGATTTATTCTAAGACCTGAAGATAGGCGTTCATATGCAGAGCGAAGCTTGTTTGTGTTCGTATCCAAGAGCCGCTGCGCTTGCAAAGAGGGTATATTTGAGCCGATCCTTATGCTCATTCGTGTAAACTTAGAGTCTCCATCCATTGAAGATTACAAATAGAAGTGTCGCTTCATTAATGCTAAATCGTTAGAAAATGGCGCCAAAAATCTTTTTTCACAGCACTTAGTTTCCAGAACGCCTCTGCTGCATACGAAAATTTCTTATTTTGAAGCAGATCGAAAAGCCATTTTAATAGGACAAATTAGCCGCCAACCATTTTTCAATTTCAGCTACACTCATTTCCTTTCTTCGAGCATAGTCCTCGACTTGATCTTTTGCAATTTTTCCCAATCCAAAATAAAAAGATTTAGGAGAGGAAAAATAAAGACCGCACACGCTTGAGGCAGGAGACATAGCGAAGTTCTCAGTGAGAGTCACTCCAATATTTGATTCTACACTGAGTAGATCAAAAATATTTCTTTTTTCCGTATGATCCGGACAAGCAGGATAGCCCGGAGCAGGGCGGATGCCTGTATATTCCTCTCGTATCATTTCAGCATTGGTCAGTAATTCAGTGGGCGCATAGCCCCAAAAATTCGTTCGTACAAGACTATGGAGATATTCCGCAAATGCTTCTGCTATGCGATCACCAAGAGCCTTCAGCATTATGGAGCAATAATCATCAAGATCTTTCTCGAAACCAGCGCAAAGCTCCTCAATTTCACTTCCAGCACTTACTACAAAGGCGCCAATATAATCACCAATCCCACTTTCTTTAGGAGCGATGAAATCCGCCAGAGCTTGATTTGTTTTCCCTTCTGCCTTTAGTGCTTGTTGACGAAGAGTATGGAAAGTTGTCAGTACCTCTTTGCGACTTTCATCTTTATATACCTCAATGTCATCGAAATTCACCGTGTTTGCTGGGAATATTCCCACAACGGCCTTGGGATGAAGAAGCTCGTTATCACAGATCCATTTAAGCAAGGCCTTTCCATCTTCGTAGAGTTTTTGTGCCTGTTTGGCATATCTAGGAGAATCAAAAATTGAGGGATAGCTTCCCTTTAACTCCCAGGCAATAAAAAATGGTGTCCAGTCAATAAACTCGCTTAATAATTCAACAGAGCAATCTTTTATTACACTGACACCCACTTGTTTAGGTGTAAAAACTTTAAAGTTTTGCCAGTCGATGGTGTAGCGATTTTCCCTGGCTTCCTTTAAAGTGCAAAACCTTCGCTCACCCGATCGTGCGGCATAATCAACCCTCACTCGCTCATAATCCGCGGATATACTACTAACAAAAGAACCGTTTTCTCTGGGGTTTAGAAGTTGCTTTATAACTGGGACGGCATGAGAGGCGTCCGGAACGTAAACCACCGGGCCGCTATAGCAAGGAGCTATCTTAACTGCTGTGTGCCTTTTTGACGTGGTTGCCCCACCAATTATTAGAGGCAGAGAAAGTTTTTGCTTTTCCATCTCATTGGCGACAAAAATCATTTCATCCAGAGATGGCGCTATTAATCCGCTTAATCCAACTATATCTGCCTTGTGCTCTTTAGCTGCTGCTAAAATTTTATCACAAGGCACCATTACACCCAAATCGTGAATCTCAAAACCGTTACACGAAAGCACTACGCTAACAATATTTTTTCCTATATCATGGACATCGCCTTTAACTGTCGCCAACAAGATTCGGCCTGCGCTTTCTTGTTTGAGACGTTTTTCAGCTTCAAGTTCAGGAACTAATAAAGCAACGGCCTTCTTCATTACGCGCGCGCTCTTGACTACTTGAGGTAAAAACATCTTTCCCTCCCCAAACAAGTTTCCCACCACATTCATCCCCGCCATAAGTGGGCCTTCAATCACTTCCAACGGACTATTAAATTGCGCTCGCGCTTCCGAAACATCCTCTTTTATAAAATCCACAATCCCATGAACAAGTGAGTAGCTAAGGCGCTCCAATACTGGCTTTTGCCTCCATTCTTCTTTGTTCTGCCTTGAAGTCTTTGAAGTGCCTCCCTGAACAGATGCTGCATATTCGATTAACCTCTCTGTCGCATCTGGTCTACGATTTAATACCAAGTCTTCGACTAGTTCTCTAAGGGTCGGCTCTATGTCTTCGTACACGCCTAGTTGCCCAGCGTTTACTATTCCCATATCGAGTCCCGCATGAACTGCGTGATAGAGAAAAACTGTATGCATAGCCTCGCGGATGGTAGCATTACCTCGAAAAGAAAATGAGAGATTACTCACACCACCGCTTACTCTTGCTTCAGGAAGGTTTTCTTTGATCCAGCGTGTGGCTTTCAAGAAGGCATTTGCATAATCGTTATGCTCTTCAATGCCAGTTCCTATTGCTAAAATGTTTGGATCAAAGATTATATCTTCCCTGGGAAAGCCAACATCACTTACAAGAATTGAATAAGCACGTTTGGCAATTTCTATTTTTCGTTCAAAAGTACTTGCCTGACCTTCTTCATCAAAAGCCATCACTACCAGGGCTGCACCATAGGAAGCTATTTTTCTTGCTAATTCCTTGAAGCGCTCCTCACCCTCTTTGAGGCTAATCGAGTTAACTATGCCTTTACCCTGAAGCTTTTTAAGTCCAACCTCGATGACTGACCACTTCGAA
>JAAZON010000015.1 GCA_012797725.1 SAR324 cluster bacterium
ACCTGGAATTCCGCTCACCCCTCCTGTACTCTAGTTTGCCAGTATCCAATGCACTTCCTCGATTAAGTCGAGGGCTTTCACATCAGACTTAGCAAACCGCCTACATGCTCTTTACGCCCAATAAATCCGAATAACGCTTGCACCCTACGTATTACCGCGGCTGCTGGCACGTAGTTAGCCGGTGCTTTTTCTGCAGGTACCGTCATTGTGTTCGTCCCTGCTAAAAGAGGTTTACAACCCGAAAGCCTTCTTCCCTCACGCGGCGTTGCTGCGTCAGGCTTTCGCCCATTGCGCAAAATTCCTAACTGCTGCCTCCCGTAGGAGTCTGGACCGTGTTCCAGTTCCAGTGTGACTGATCATCCTCTTAGACCAGCTACCCATCGAAGCCTTGGTGAGCCATTACCTCACCAACTAGCTAATAGGACTTAAGCCGAGCTTCTCGCGCCTTTCGGCTTTCTCTCCCCTTTTTTGAACAGCAGTTTCCTGGAAATTCCAAAAATCCTGCAGTTCAAAAAAGGGGAGAGTCATTCGGTATTAGCGAAGCTTTCGCCTCGTTATCCCCAGCGAGAAGGTACGTTACCTAAGTATTACTCACCCGTGCGCCACTTTACTTAATCCCGAAGGATCTTTCTCGTTCGACTTGCATGTCTGAGGCACGCCGCCAGCGTTCATTCTGAGCCAGAATCAAACTCTCAAATTCTTTCAAATTTGCTACGTATATGTGTCGTCTTCGCGTGTTCCATTTGCGCTAGCAAACGGACCGACAAAACAGACAATACAGTAAATTTATTAACCTAGCACTCTTAGAAGTAAGTGGGTCTTACAACTTCCCACACCTTTTAAAAGGTATCGGCTCATTATTGAGTTATCTTCAAAGCTGCCAAAATGTCCGTTATTCGTCACAAACTTTTTCAAGCTTGCTCGTCTTATTAAAACAGACAATATGTGTCATCTGCGATCCGCCGTCTGCGCTAGCAGACGGAATAATGATACAACAGATGAACCATAAATTGTGTCATCTGCGCTAGCAGATGAACCATAAATATGGACTAAAGTCTCAAAGTCTATTTCAGACAACTTCTACCCATTACCAACTTGTCTTTATTGCATCTTCTGCATCATCCTAATGCTGAAGCCCGCCAAACACGCAAAAAACTCACACATGCAAATACGTCTGCATGTACAAAAACATGTTCAAACGGGGAAGACGAATACTACTCTTTTTGCCAAGATTGGCAAGTCCCCGCCAATAATTATTTAATGCATGGAATGCGTGACGGACCTAACAATATATGGAATAGAGGCTTCAAATGTCAATAAGTAAATGGCAAATAATGCTTCTTCCTTCACTTCGGCAATCCGGTTAACACACTGAATATGCATCGTTTTTTCGGACTTGTTTCTTGTGGGGTAAGCGTTCACGTCATTACGAACCCATATAACGGCGTGGCAATCTGGACTTACGGATTGCCACCGGCACTATCGTGCCCTCGTAATGACGGTGTTGTCAGAGTGTTAGCAACCCACGTAGACGGTTACCTTGTGTGAGTACCAGGGAATTTCAGCCTTATAGCCTTTCTTGCTTCTTATTATTGTTTTTACCCATTCACCCAGGCCTTTCTTAATTTCAGAAAATAACCATCGGCACTATTCAAGGACATTTCCAGATCGAGAAATAAGTAAATAAAAGGCAAAAAAAGCATGTTTTGCAGCAGAAATTTATCTTCCTGGCTGTGCTTTTACCCTAAATCTCCCTGTTTCCGACCAGACACCAGAAGGAGAAAGTGGATTCAATCCTTGAACTCTCCAATAATAGTTTTTCCCCGCCTGAAGTTTTGTAATTGTGAATCTTGTAGCTTTGCTTCGAGCCAATTTCTTCCACCTCTTTCCATTAGTAGATATTTGGACGATGTAGGCCTTACCAAGATAGATAGGTTTCCACTTTAAGACTACACGTGATCCCTTCACCGTTGCTCCATTCTTTGGCGCGGAAAGTTGCACTCGAAAGGCTTCTAGATTAGCTTGAAGCTTTCTTAACCCCACTGGAAGATTCATTGAAATTCCTGGAGCAGTCTTAGGGCTTCTTTCTTCTGTGTTGGCAAAGATTTCAGAGAAGGATGCTCTCGCCTTTGGATAAAGTCCAAGTTGCACCGAGAGATCAAAGGCTGCAGACTGGTACCCATAAACTTCGAGCCAATAGTACCCATCAATCGGAGCAAACGCAGCAATGGTGTCTGGGTTAAAAAACAAACTCGACCAAGGTTTTCTAGTCTGCCAATCAGGCGCCCATAAATACAGGTCTGCATCTCCCCAGCGATAATAAGATGACGCATTGACGGTCTCTCCTGCATTGAGAGGATATAAATACCACTTCGATTCACCCTCAATCACAAAGTCATCAGGCTTAATAAAGTTTGAAAGTCGAGAAACTGCTGCGCTCACATTTTGTGCCTTATCTGCAACCCAGAGTTCAATGAAGCGAGGCCCGGAGAAATACCCCGGGGAGTAGACCGCAAAGTTGTTAGAACCTTCGACGGCTGGAAACCATCCAGAATCATATGTGGCAAACCAGTCGTTCGCCCATGGGAAAAACTCCCATACAACATAGTATGCCCATGCAACTCCACTTGCAGCCTTTGTCCCGGCCCCCGGATCGCTTGCGCTGAAAATCAAAGACATGGATCCACTTGTATTATTCAACAATCCATTATCAAGCTCAAAGCTGTTAATAACAGGTGCAACTTGGTCTGGCATAACTGGTGTCGGAGTAGGCCTCGGTGTTGCTGCAGCCTTTGTTGGAAGTGGGGTAGGAGTGGGTTGTAGTTTCACAACTTGGACGGCAGTTGTGAGAGTGTTATTGGCCGTGTTTGTCTCAGTCGAAGGCGAATCGATTTGCAGAGTAATATAGTTAAGCCCAGCAGTATCCGGTGTCCAATTAACACTTAATCCAACAGAACTATATGGATTTATAACTGGAATTGTGCCCGTTGCAAGCAATTCTCCCGATACAGAAGCACCCTTAAAGAAACGAACTTGAAGTCCATTAACTGGGTCGATCCCACCGAAGCGTCTAACAAGAACATTTAGGCTTGAGGCCTGCCCCACAATTTCAATTTGTCTATTGCTGTAAAATTCCTCAGGCACAATAAACAAATCATCTGTACTAGGTGTGAGCACATTGAAGGCATCTTGCATTGAATATACAACATTGCCATTTCTTTTTATTTTTATTGGATAGATCCCAGGACTTATTGCCATAGGAACATAAGCAGCAAGTTGTTTCGTGGAACTATAATATGTGTTAAGTGCCTTATCTCCTAAAACTACTGTATCTCCATTTGAGAAACCACTGCCATTAACATAAATAGTAAGTGGATAATCATTAGGCCCTTGGAAGGGAACAACTTGAGAGATGGAAGGTGGTGTTGGCGGAACACTTCTCACCAACCAGATCTTGTTCTTATATCCCATCCTTTTCTGCTTTACATCTGCGTATAGATTGGTGCTTTGCTTTAGCATTAAAACCCAAACTGAGTTAGGCTGGTATGTATAGGCTGAAGAAGACCAAATATCTTGAGAAGACACAGGACTTGTAAATCCCTGCTCCTTTAGCCACGCCATGTTTGAAGCCGCCCCAAAATTAATCATCGATAGCAGTTCCCTGTGATTTGGCACACGCCAATCGGAATATCCGCAATATTTTCCTTTTTGAGCCAAGGAAATTGCATCATCAAACAGCCTATCTCCACCTCCAATGTCCATAGATTTTGTCCACAAAAGACCTGTGAGGACGTCATAAATGCACTCACCTTCAACTTCGAAACGAGGCTCTGGCCAGACCACTCCTCCTTGAAGCTCCCCATCATCAGCAGCATGATAGGTTTTTGTCTGACCTGTCCTAATTAGAGCCGTTACTCCTGAAGTCTTACCACGTACTGGCCAGACGGCGTTTTGATCAGTTTTTCGAGCAACTGAAACCGAGCCTGGGTGGAAATAATTGATTCTGTATGCAAAGCTTTCGTCGAAAGCTGCCGTAGTAGATGTCCAGAAAGAACCAAAAGCATTCTGGAAGCCCTCCTTTGACAACCACTCAATCCCATGCACATCTTCCAAATTGATAAGGCTCTCCATCTCTAAAACATTAGGAATCCGCCAATCAGAATAGCCACCATAATTTTTGCTATTTAAACAATCAGCCAGGAGGAAGGCTTGTTCCCAAGTCATAGCGGTGGTGTTGGAGGTCGGAAAACATGCATATTCAAAGCCCATTTCTCTTGCAATCTTTGTCCACGTCAGCCCTGTCAGGTTATCTTTCACCGTCATATAATCAACCTCAAATCGCGGTGACGGCCAAACTTGACCTGCCCTTTTCTCTCCATCCTGCCCAGTTCCGGAGCATGTTACAGCTTCTCCGCTATCGCTATAGCAGCTGGTCTGGCCTGTCTGCGCAAGCTTGGTTACTTGTGCATGAACAGATACAACCCATATAAGACTTACGCATAGTCCCAATGTTGCATGAAATATAACTTTTCCAAGCCTTTCATTTGAGGACGGCCTGGCTTCAGTCGGGATTGGGTGGATTGTTTTTTTATTTAACAAAGACAGCATATAATGACTCTCGCATAACATGAATTTGTATTATTTCTACTCCCACATACTAGCGAGGGTCAAACACTATTTTTAATATTTTCAATGGAGAATCATATCACTTCCTATAGAGTCTTTCGAACAAAGCTCCCACCCCCTCGCATGTAATGCGGTTGTTTAGAGTAAGCCGTCTAAGCAGATTAAACACGGTACTTTCCTTACCGACCGCTCCTATTTTTTCTGCAATCTCTTCCACACTCATCGGCTTGTTGCAGGTTGACAAAAGACCCAATATCTTTTTTTGCATCTCCAAGACTGCGACCGCAGCTTTTTTCCCAGCCTCAACTCCTGGCTGGTGATAAGCATTAATATTCACAAGAGAAGCATAAAAGCCCACTGTTCGCTCAAAGAGTGCAATCAGCATTCCAACTGTGAAGGGACTTACCTCATCAAGACAAATTGTAAGACTCGGTCGCTGCTTTTCAGCTAAAGCTGCTCTTGTGCCCTGCAAGAAGGCTCCAAGATAATCTCCCGATGTTATTCCTTCCTCAACAAATACTGGAGAGCCGACTTCCCCACTTCGCCCTTGCTGAGCAAGGTGCTTCGTGGGGCAAGCCTGGTCGGTCGTCGCAGTATCAGAGTACTCCTTCAAAACTTCAATAAATGTTACAAAGAAATTGTCCAATCCATCTCGAAGCTGTTGCACATAGGCATGCTGATCCGTCGAGCCTTTGTTTCCATAAACAGTGATTCCCTGATCGACTTTATTCCCATCAAGATCGAATTCTTTACCCAGGCTTTCCATCACTAGCTGCTGTAAATAGCGGCTAAAAAGCTCCAAACGGTCACTATAGGGAAGAATTACCATGGCACGCTCACCGCGTCCCTTGCACAAGTGATACCAGGCAAGAGAAAGCAGCATTGCTGGATTCTTATAGATATCGTTGCACCTTGTGAGCTCATCCATGCATCGCGCACCATCTAAAAACTCATCAATGTTCAAACCATGAAGGGCAGCCGGAAGCAGTCCGACTGCACTTGTTTCACTAGTACGTCCTCCAACCCAATCCCACATTGGGAATCGGCATATCCAAGCTTCTTTCTCAGCTGTCTTATCCAGCTCACTATGTTCTCCGGTCACAGCCACAAAATGCTTATTATATTGAAGTCCTGCCTTCTTAAACGCCTCCTTAGCGATTATCTGACCATTTCTTGTCTCTTTGGTCCCGCCCGATTTTGATATTACAATAACAAGTGTGCTTTTAAGGTCTGGAATTGAGGAAAGGACTCTTTGCATGCCGTCAGGATCGGTATTGTCGAAGAAATAAAGATCCATCGGATTGGAAGAGTTGCGAAATGCCTGATAAATAAACTGGGGTCCCAGTGCAGAACCACCTATACCAATCAGCAGTAAATGTTTGAATTTCTCACCATTTGGCGAACAAATACTACCTTCATGTATCTTCGTTTTAAAGTCTTTGATCCGAGCGATTGTGAAGTCGATTGCTTGCTGTAGATCAGGTGATGGTGCAAGAGATGAATTTCTAAGCCAATAGTGCCCGACCATGCGCTTTTCATCAGGATTCGCCAGAGCGCCTTTCTCAAGAGCCTCCATTTTTGAAAAGATTTCAGGGGCCTTTGACTCGAATGCTGCAATGTCCTTTTTTGTAATTCCGCTAGCACTTAGATCCATTAAAAATCCATAAGACTCGTCATAGAAACAAAGTTCTTTAAATTTTTCCCAACCAAGCTCAGAATTCATATTCAGCCCTATAAAAATAAGTAAGCGTTCGCGTGGGTTGCTAAGAACCTGACAACACCGTCATTGTGAGGACACGATAGTGCCCCGTGGCAATCCGTAAGTCTGAATTGCCACCCCGTTGCGGGCTCGTAATGATGTGAACACTTACAAAAATAAAAACACCTGGCTATTATCTGAAACTATTTAGATAGTTGGAAGAGCTTTCTTGATTAAGCCCGTTTACTATATAATAATAATCCCTTGCGTTATTAAAGCTGAATTCAATAAGGCGTTTCTCAGGTGAACCTTTTAAACAATATTGCACCCATCGTAAAATTCTTTGCTGAGTCAATCCGAGAGTTCCATTATACCGGGTCCATATTTCCAACATCCAAATGGGCCGCCAAGGCAATGACTCACCCCTTGCGCGAAGATCCACCCAGTATTGGACGGCAGATATTGGAGTTAGGACCGGGCACAGGTTCAGTCACCGTAAAGATTCTTGCTGACATGAATCAAAAAGACGAGTTGACCATCTGCGAAATCAACCCTCGATTCATGGCAGCACTTAAGAAATTTCTCGCACCGAACCCAGATTTCATTCGCCATCGAGATAGAGTTCGTTTCTATTGCTGCCCCGCACAAGAGCTACCTGAGGATAGGAAATATGACGTAATAGTCTGCGCGCTGCCATTCTTGAATTTCGACCTCCATACAGTCAGACAGATCTTTGGGAAGCTCCTTAAATTGAGCACCGAGCACACCTTAATGACCAACTACGAATACATTGGGCTTAGAAACATTGGAAAAATTATCTCGCCCAAGAGCCGACGCAGACGTATCTATCAAGTAGATCGCTTCTTCAAACGAGCTGCACCCACTTTAATTCAGGAAAAAAAAGTCTGGCTGAATGTGTTGCCGATTAATATCTATACAAGGAAGCTCGCGGCGTAGGATATTTTCGCATTCTTCATTGCTTAAAAGAAAATGAGATCTTTTCTTTCTTCTCGAGTGGAATCGCGACCAATTCTCCTTGTTTCGTTCCTTTAAAATCATAGTAACGGAGTGAGGCAATCTGGTAATTCGGAACATATGGAGAAAGCTCCCAGAATGAGTATAGTTCATAATCCTTGGGGAAAACGCTCTTAAGTTCCTCCGCACTATTAAACGACTCTCCTTTCCTGGGAGTCACTTCAAAGACCACTATGGGCCTATCACGCTCAAGGGTTTTTTTGAGACCTTCCAGAACCGGCTTCTCAAAACCTTCAACATCAATTTTCACAATGGAAATATCTCGAACATCCGATTGCAGAAGCTCATCATCACCCTTAACTATTTTGAGGGTTCTTCTAGCCCGATTCATATCGTTATCCAAAACAAAAGAACCCATGCCAAGATTGTTCGCAGGCGGCTCCTCGAAAGGCAGCTCGGCATTTTCTCGTCCAAACCCAACGGGATGAATAGTGATGTTCGAGATGTTGTTCAGAGCTATCATTTTTCTAAAACGAGCCAATACCGGTTCATAAGGTTCAATCGCATGCACCTCCCGAGCATATTTGGACGCAAACATCGAATGCTGACCCGTATTTGCGCCTATATCAAGAAAAGTACTTTCCGGAAAGGCTTGGAGACAATCTTTAATGAAAAACAAGTGGGCTTTCTCGAAAGCTCCATTGTATAGGATTCGAGCATCAACAAAATCCCCGGTATTCCCGATGTATTTATTTCCATAAATATCAATGGTGAAATCAAAAGGACGATCAGAAGGAGGAACCAACCCGGGATCTCTCATGAGCCTGAACAGGGCTTGAAACTAAAAAACCTTCTGCTTATAAGAAGGACTTCCAATATAAATATAAAGATTAACTCCAAAGATCAGAAGGCATATTATTCCAATCACGCGAAAGATTTCTTTGCGGTTTCGTGGGATTATTGCTTTGGGTTTCACGATCTTTCTTTCCATCCTAATTCATTTATACAAAACTCACGGATCAATGTGATAAGCGAAAAATAAAATTTCTTTAGATGAGAGTATAGGCGACAAAAGCCGTGCACAATACTAAATTCACTGCACTACCTTTACTAAACCTCAATTGTTCATCTGACCTGGCCACGAACAAGTATGTAGGTTTTTACTTGTATCGGTTACTTTATCTGATAGAATCTTGGGCGAACGTCCGGTGATATTCTTTTCTCTAGGGGCTGAAACCTATGCACAGTGAGCTACAGACCACGCCTCAGTTAATAGATGGTAAGAAATATCAAAATCGAAGGGAATGGAGATAAAAAACGGTTTATGTCGAGTAACAGGTCTAATCCTATTCCCAAGATGAGCGACCTCGTTGCATATACTCTTGCCTTTTCGTTCCTAGGTTACCACCTTGTTGATAGGTGGGATTTCGTTCCCATCTGGGATGCTTACAATTTTTACACCTATTGCTACAGCGACTTTGCACTAAACAATGACCTGAATTGTTTTTCACATATTTCACAAGCTGGAACGGTGATATTCGGCACTTTCTTGAAAATATTTAAATCTGTTAATGCTCTATACACATTAAACTTTTCCACACTCCTCATTTCAACTGTTCTTCTTAGAGAAATACTTACACAACTTTCACCGAGTAAGGATACGAGTCTCCCTGCGACCCTATCTAGTCTACTCCTTCCACTTTCTCCCCTCGTTTTCGTCCAAGTCTTTCAGTTCAGTCTAGATTTTCCAATTATTGTCGCCACAATAATTTTCTTATATTTTCTCTTAAGGGATAGAATCTTCCTTGTCACAACCGTCCTGGGACCGATATTAGTTTTGACAAAAGAACCTGCGATTTTTATCTATTGCACCGCAGTGTTTTGGTATCTATTCCTTCTTAAATATAGTGGCAATCCAAGATGGCCCTCTCTGAGAGATCTTTCCCAATTCGTCTTTCCACTAATTATCTTTTCGCTCATGGCTCTAATGAATGGTCTGCATACAAGTGAATATGGGCTGACACCATCGCTTCTCTTCCATAAAATAATCCTCGGCGGTATTTTAAATTATGTGGCTCTTTCTCAGGCTGTTGTTCTACTATCCATCAATTTTGTGTGGTTGCTGACGATCGTCATTTTTTTCGCACTTACCAACTTCATAGGGAAAATCTTGTTCCATCAGACAGATTTGAAAAATGAGTTTGATCATCAAAAAAACTACCTCTTCATTTTGATGACATGTATTACATTGATATTCTTAACCAATCTTTACGTACCGTTTGGAAATCCAAGATATGTTAGTTCCTGTTTTGTGTTTCTTATCATCCTATTTCACATGTCAGCCATTAGCATATTTCGAGATCGGAGAATTCTCATTTCTTATTCTTTTATGACACTCATCCTATTCGGTGCGAGCTTTAATAGGACTTTCGATCCAGTATCTACGAGCCTATTTGCCTCTCATAAATTTGGCGATCATTTTCTTCTCAACGTAATGCAACTCAAATGGCGCAACCCTGGGCGAAAGGTTGAGAATTGCCAGGATCAATTCGTCTACAATTTTGAATTCATGAAGATTTCAGATTCATTCGAATATATAGTCAGCGTACTCGGCAAGGATAAAACATACGCTGCATTAACACACCCACTTTACCACATTAATGACCCATATGAAGTCATCTGTTTCAATAAGATGTCAAATCATCGGGAAATGTGTACGGGGTCAAGTGCTAGAATCAACGTTAAAAATCTAAAAGATATCCAAAAAGTCAAGGATTTCTATTTCATCGACCTTTCTATAGTTCGCATTGTTAGGAATGCTCGGGAACTCGAGAAATTAATGGGCAACTATTATATTGAGGAAACCATGACGTTAGGTGTACCAGGTTACGAAATTCCCGTATATCATGTTTCGAGGAGAAACTATTAAATTGCCCTAAAGATACATATATTACATGCACTATGCCATAATGTTGAATTTCATGGAGGTAGTCTCAATTTTTGCATGTTTAGTCTTTAGGGTTAGTTTTATTCGCAATATTGGTTAATCTTTGGATTGAGGAGTTGCTTGAGAAAGTGGCCTCCCAAAATTGAGCTCGCACAATTAGACTCTCGTATTGATTTCAGCTCATACAACAATTGGTTACTATCAGAAAGGCCTCTTCGACTATCTCTCCGCATCGACACATGGGAGCCTATAGAAATCGATCGGAAAGATTGAATATTGAAAAAAATAGTGCTGTAATTATTCTGCAATGATAAGTATTGTAATTCCTGTTTTTAATGAAGAATTGAATATCCCTATTCTTCTTGCACGACTCGAAAAGGCTTCTGCGACCTGGGGCGATTCCTATGAAATCATCTTTGTTGATGATGGAAGTATCGATCTGACCGCTACTTTGCTTGAAGCTGCTAACGTGTCCAATCCTTGCGTAAAGTTAATATCTTTATCACGTAATTTCGGGCAGCAGATCGCAATCTCGGCTGGTCTTGCCTATGCGACAGGGGATGCCGTTGTCATTATGGATGCGGATCTACAGGATCCACCTGAAATCGTACATGAGTTCCTTGAAAAGTGGCGTCAAGGCTACCACGTTGTGTATGGAATACGAAGAAAGAGAAAGGAAGGGAAATTGATTCGATTATGTTACTGGTGGTTTTACAGGTTACTTGGGCAATTATCGAATATTCAGATTCCAGTAGACTCTGGTGATTTCTGCGTTATGGATCGTAGGGTCGTTGACGAGCTAAAACGTCTGCCCGAAAGGAATAGATTCTTGCGAGGTCTTAGGTCTTGGGTGGGATTTAAACAGATTGGAATTGAATTTGAACGTGATGCTAGGCTTCTTGGTGAAATTAAATACACCATCAAAAGGCTCCTTCAACTAGCCTTAGATGGCTTAGTAAGTTTTTCACATAAACCGTTAAAAATAATTGGATTAGCTGGATTTTTGTTATCCATGAGTTCATTCGTCGCATTAAGTGTTTTCTTCATTGCAAGTGTTTCAGGCGTAAAGATCTTGGGTCACACACCGCGGGATTTTCCCGGATATACGACGCTCACACTCGCTGTGCTACTCCTTGGAGGAGTCCAGCTGCTTTCGTTGTGGATAATAGGTGAGTACATAGGAAGGATTTTCGATGAGGTCAAACAACGGCCCATGTTCATAACAAAGAGAACCGTTGGTCTCGGTTAACTGCTGCCATCCTTTCCTGACTTTATCACCTAAGGTTCGGGACAAAATAAACGGCAATAGTATTAAGTGGTTATGAATGAAGAAGTTGCAAAATGGGTGCTGCGAAACTAGAAATGCTGGATGTTTATCAGAAAGAACCGAAATCGCAGTGGGTCTACCAGTGTTCAGATAGTATCGAAGGAAGGTGGAAGGTATAAGGTTGTAAGAAGCGTAGGTAGCAGTAAAGATCCAAATGAGATTGAAAAATTTATAATTCAGGCAAAAAGAATATTAGGGCACCCTGAGGGGCAGCTATCACTATTTCCTACCAGAACACCGATAGAGTTGGCGGTAGATTCATTTCTAGAAAACATTTCGAATGATCAAATTAAAGTAGTAGGTCCTGAGCTAATATTTGGGGAGCTATTTGACCGAATAGGGTTTAACGATATTGCCAAGGATCTATTTCGCCATATAACCATAGCCAGATTAGCGTACCCTGTTAGCAAGCTTAAGACTGTAGATTATCTCAAGAGATACAGTGGCATAGAAGTCAGCAAGAATGCAATTTATCGATTCTTAGATGAGCTTCATAGTAAGCACAAGGAGGCTGTCGAGAAGATTGCGTATGAACACACCCATAGGATCCTGAAAGGCATTTCAGTTGTGTTTTATGACATGACAACACTTTATTTTGAAGCAGAGGATGAGGACGATCTAAGAAAGATAGGGTATTCAAAGGACGGTAAGTTCCAACATCCACAAATCATGCTGGGACTTCTAGTGGGTAAAGGGGGTTATCCTATTGGGTACGATATTTTTGAAGGCAATGCTTTTGAGGGTCACACACTTATTCCAATACTTAGCAAAATGAAGAAGAAGTACGCTATCTCAACATTCACTGTCGTTGCAGATTCAGCTTTATTGTCAAGGGACAACCTGGAAAAACTCAAAGACAATAAATATCACTTTATCATTGGCGCTAGAATTAAGAACGAAAGTACTTGCCTTCAGGCTCAAATCCTCAAATTAAGATCCGAGCTCTCCGATGGGCAGAGCTTTGAAATTAAGCGCCCTGATGGTTCAAGATTAATTGTATCATACTCATCCAAGAGAGCTAAAAAGGACGCTTTTAATCGGGATAAAGGTCTTCAAAGGTTAAGAAAACAAATCAAAACAGGGCAGCTTACCAAAGATAAAATTAATAACCGTGGTTACAATAAATTTCTTGTGCTATCGGGCAAAACATTTGTGAGCATTGATGAAAATAAGGTTCTTAAAGATGCTCTATGGGATGGATTAAAAGGTTATATAACCAATACAAAACTGACAACAGATTCTGTTATCGAAAACTATCAGAACCTTTGGAAAATTGAAGAGGCTTTCAGAATCTCAAAAACGGATCTGAGAATACGACCAATCTTTCATTACAGGAAAAGAAGAATCGAAGCACATATTTGCATTTCCTTCGTGGCTTACACAATTTATAAAGAGCTAGAGCGCCTCCTCCTTAACGCTCAATCCAGCATTACCGTAAAACGAGCCTCAGAGCTAACACGTACTATGTATCAGATCCAATTCAAGTCCTCGGACACAGCTCTCCCTTCCAAGATTATCCTCAAAATGAGTCCTCAGCAGCTCGAAGTTTATAATTTAGTCAAAAATTCAAAATTTTAGGGTGCTGCAAAGGTAAAGTCAGGAGAGAACCGTTGGTCTCGGTTAACTGCTGCCATCCTTTATTATACACCATAACAGTGTGGAATAGAGAATTTTAATCTAGAAACCATTTAATATTTAAAGAAACAGCAAAAACACCACAACTTGATTGGCTCTCCGTTGCGCTATACACTGACGTGATTCAGATCTATATTACAAATATGATCATGATAAACTTCTTTTCCCTATTCCGAAATAAGACACACACTCCAATTCCGGACCACTTTGAGTCTATTCAAGCCCTTCTGCGACGTCTCTGTTCCGATCCGAAAGCAATAATCTGTATCGCCCTCGGAATTGGATTAGCAACACGTCTCAGCCTTGTAGCGCCTCGTACCTTTCCAATAAACGACGGTGGTTTTTGGTGTCTAGCGGCTCAGCGTCTGATCGAAAATAATTTTGCCTTGCCAACTTCAATCTCTTTTAATGGGCAGAATATCCCCTTTGCTTATCCTCCACTGGGGGTATACCTACTCGCCTTTATTTCATATATTACCGGTGTCAATACCATTTCCCTGACACTTTGGCTTCCCCTGGGGCTTAATCTCATAACCATTTTAGTGTTCTCATTGTTTGCACTTCGATTCTTCGGCCCGACATCTGAGTTTGTTATCGCATCACTACTATTTCCTCTTTTTCCCCAGAGCTATCAGTGGTTCGTAATGGGTGGAGGGGTTACAAGAGGGTTGGGATTTATTGCTCTGCTACTTTGCTGGAGGGCATGTCTTTATGCGAGCAATACTCACTACTCGATGAAGAATTCTCTTGCTGTTGGGGTATTTCTTGCCGCAGCTGTATTATCCCATCCGTCCGCGGGTCTTTGGTCAATTTTCGGGATAATAATATTTTTGTCTACAGGGCTTCGGCGTTTTCATTTATGGCAAATGATTAGACCAGGACTTATAGCTATTACCCTCCTCTCTCCATGGGTTGTTCTGATGCTTGCAAGATATGGGATATCTCCTTTTATTCATGCATTCGGTTCAGGCGAACAAATGAACTATGGCATGCTCTTGGAATGGTCTCATAATTGGGGGCTTGCGCCTGTTTCTTCAGGCTTAATACTTATTGGCATCACAGCGACAATTAAAAACCACCGCCCTCAGCTTTTATTGTTTTTTATGTTGGGACTACTATTAGACATCAGAGGGCTTATAACAACCTATGGCGCAGCGGTATCTGTTCTTTTAGCCGCGTCAGGATTGGCTTTTATCATGCAGTCCCTAGAAATGATGGGAAATAACGAGGAACATTCTAGGACTAATTTAGGTGTATTATCAAAACTTTTTTGTCTATATGTTTTCTGTCACTGGTTTTTATATTCGATAATTTTCACCAT
>JAAZON010000165.1 GCA_012797725.1 SAR324 cluster bacterium
AAAAACTAGGGAGTTGGATATGAACAAGCTCAAAGTCTCAAATGAAATTTTTTCTTTTCTTTTTTCAGTGTGTACTACACTCTTTTTCTCCGTCGATGCATTTGCAGCAAGTGGTCTCCAACTGGGGGCAAATGAGCTTGTTGCGCTGAGTGGCGCACAATGTGGACTTGTGAAGGGAAAGTGGATTCCAGGTTCAATCCTTAAGAATGGAAAATTCTACTCCTATTCCCAGCAAAAGAAAGATGTCAATAAACAACTCCGAAAAAAAGGTTTGAAAAGTGCGACAAAGAAGAGACTCCAGTCAAAGTTAAAGGCGGTGTCAAAGAAAATCAAAAAACAGAATGCAATTTGCTCAAGAGTGCCTGCTTTATTGAGGCCGACTCCAACACCTATTTCTATCGCAACGCCCCTCCCGGGCGCTCAGCAGATTGCATGGAGTGCCGATGCTACTGATGTTCGGACTAATATAGGTGGGGAATACTTGTATTTTTGTCCATCTAACCCGGCGGGTACGGACACGGGGATTTACGGCACAGATGTCTACACATCAGATTCAGAAATTTGCCTGGCTGCTGTACATGCAGGATTGTTCAATAAGAGCTCTGGTGGTAACGCCAAGATTCGAATTAAAGCAGGACAGAGTCTCTATATCGGTTCCGTTCGAAATGGTATTGAGAGTAATTTTTATGGGCCATATGTTGGTAGCTATGTCTTTATCGATCTTGTGACTGGACAGGAATTAATAAGCAATACACCACCAATCATTAAATGGTCGATGTCTGCATACCCTGTATACACTCTAATTGATCAGCAGTTTACTTTTATTTGTCCTTCTGGTGGAGTTGCAAATAGTATATGGGGAACGGATATTTACACCTATGATAGCTCAATCTGCACTGCAGCTGTGCATGTTGGCTTGATTTCGTTGCAAAACGGCGGAGAGGTGACGATCAGGATCCGTCCAGGACAATCCTCATACATAGCTTCAACTCGGCACGGAATAACAAGCTCAAGTTATGGGCCATGGTCGGGAAGTTTTATCTTTGTGCAATAGTTCCTTTGTAACTGCTCATTAAGCTCTGGTTCCCGAAATTTCTGCTGTCTTGCTTGAAGGAGCAGGAATAGGGGAAGAACTTTCTTGTGACCCTTCGATAGACTCAGCGCGGGGCAGGAATTTTGGCGGATTTTCTAGACTCTCAATTTAATTAGTTTAGCTTGAACACCTGATAGCAGATTTAATTTTCGCGCTAATTCTTTATGCTGAGCGCTAGTTCCAACCAGCTCCAAAAATAAAAGGCCCGATTCCGTGCAATCTTTCAGAGTTCCTTCGTGAAGCCCAAGGCGAGTTTTAATAAGACAGCCCCAATCTGTAAGGATTTTTTGGACACGAGGGGCCTGTTTCGAGCGTAGACTTACCAGAACTAACATTACATCCTTCTTCATTTTAATCTCCCGAAAATTGGAAGGCATTCTTCCAGTAATAAATCAATAGAAAGCATCTCACAATTCTACATCAATTGGTTTAACTCCCCATATGTCGTCACAATATTCACGGATACTTCGATCTGATGAAAAACAACCTGAACGTGCCACATTCAGGACCGACATCCTGGTCCATCTCTGTTTGTCTTGAAAAGCTTCTGCCACTTTAGTCTGAGTATCAACATAAGACTGGAAATCGGCGCAAAGCAAATACTCGTCTCTATTTAATAGGCTATCTACTATTGGCCGGAACAGATCGCGGTCACCATGTGAGAATACGCCAGAAGAAATAGAGTCAATTACGTCCTTCAACTCAGGATTGGAATTGTAATAAACCCAGGGGTTATATCCAGAAGATTTTAGTCGTTGAACATCTTCAAGAGTGAGGCCAAAGAGGAAAAAGTTCTCAGCTCCCACTGCATCCCTTATTTCGATATTTGCACCATCTAGAGTTCCAATTGTAAGGGCACCATTAAGAGCAAATTTCATGTTTCCCGTGCCGGATGCTTCTTTCCCTGCTAGAGAAATTTGCTCCGACAGATCTGCTGCAGGGTAAACTCGTTCTCCCAAGGAGACGCAAAAGTTCCTCAAGAAAACAACTTTTAGACGATCTTGACATGCAGGATCGTTGTTAACCACGTCTGCAACAGAATTGATTAGCTTGATTATAAGCTTTGCCATGAAATAACCCGGAGCTGCTTTTGCTCCAAAAATTACGGTCCGAGGCTGAATTTCAAGTTTTGAGTTATTTCTGATTCTGTTGTAGAGCGCAATCACATGCATAATATTTAGAAGCTGTCTCTTGTACTCATGAAGACGTTTAACTTGAATATCGAAAATAGATTCTTCAGAAACATTTATACCATTAAAATGCTGGATATACGCAGCCAGATCCCCTTTGTTTTCTTCTTTGAATACCTCCCAAGTTGCCAGAAATCCAGTATCATCTATATGAGCTTCAAGTTTGCGCAGTTCTTCAGCGTTCCTGAGCCAGTCTTTACCAATCATCTCACTAATAAGGAAACTTAATTTTGGATTACATAGCATGAGAAAACGCCTGGGCGTGACCCCATTTGTCTTGTTATTGAACTTTTGTGGGGTCAGTTCATAAAAATCTCGAAGCAGTTGATGCTTAACGAGTTCACTGTGCATTGCAGCGACACCATTTACAGAATGACTTCCTATTGTGGCAAGATTCGCCATTCGAATGCGCTTAACTTCTCCTTCTTCTACAATAGACATTCGTGAGATCCGATCATCTTCATTTGGGAAACGAAGGCGAACTTCGTCAAGAAATCGTTGGTTGATTCCATATATAATTTCCAGATGCCTAGGAAGCATTGAGCCAAGCATATCTACTGGCCAGCGCTCTAGAGCTTCGGAAAGTAGAGTATGGTTTGTGTAGGCAAGAGTGTTCGTGGTTACATGCCAAGCAGTATTCCAATCCATGTCATGAACGTCAATTAAAAGCCGCATTAGTTCTGCAACTGCAATAGCAGGATGGGTATCGTTTAGCTGTATGGCATTATACTCATGAAAATTCTCAAGTGAACCAATTCTGGCTCTGTGACGCCGAATCATGTCCTGGAGCGAAGAAGAAACAAAAAAATATTGTTGCTCGAGCCTTAGTTCACGACCTTGTGGTGTGTTGTCATTAGGATAGAGAACCTTTGAAATATTCTCAGAGTAGGTCTTTTCTGAAACTGCTCTGTTGTAATCTCCAGCATCAAATATCTCAAAGTTAAAATCCTGACTGGTTCCAGCCGCCCAAAGTCTCAAGGTATTTACCATATTGGTGCTAAAACCAGGAACCATTGTGTCGTGAGGAGTGCCAAGCACGGTACGGGCAGGAATCCATCTTGTTTTTTCTTGACCATTTTCATTCCTAAACTTCTCTGTGTATCCGCCAAACCAAACTTCGACAGTTAACTGAGGACGCTGCACTTCCCAAGGTGTACCAAATCGCAACCATTTATCAGGCTTTTCAACTTGCCAGCCATCGGAAATCCCTTGTTCAAAAATCCCGAATTCGTAACGAATACCATAGCCAATTGAGGGAATATTCAATGTTGCAAGTGAATCGAGAAAACATGCTGCCAACCTGCCAAGGCCGCCATTACCAAGACCAGGTTCGCTTTCTTGCTCAAGAATGTCATAAATATTGTAACCTAAATCGTTTAGAGCTTCCCTTGCTGCTTTAAAGCATCCGACATTCAATAAATTATTTCCAAGTTGGCGCCCTATAAGAAATTCAGCTGATAAGTAAGCAACTATCTTTGCTTTCAATGAGCGAGCAGTGCGAGCTGTTTTGATCCAGCGATCCATTAAGCGATCTCGCACCACAAAGGAAAGAGCATGATATATATCAATTAATGAAGCATGTTGGAGATCCATGCCTATTGAGCATTTCAGATGATCAATGAGGGCACGTTTGAAAGTCTCAACACTCATGCCGGTTCTATCATCTTCGACAATAATATGTGATGCCTCGGTCTTCCTTACATAACCTTGGGTCTGAGCAAGATTCTCATCGTAGAAAGTTTTGGGTTCTTCTTCGCTCATATGGCTTAGGCGTTTGATTGCGTCAGTTATCTTAAGGGCCAATTATGCTTCAAAAGCTCCAAAAGATAAATGTATTACAGCCAGAACTTCCCTAAGATGGCATATCCTGACAGCTTTATGCTATTGTTTTAAAGCTGGCCGTCGTTTCTTACGGCTTTTCTCTTCAGGTGGGTGAATTAAAAGTAGATGTTCAAGAAAGTTTTCATAGTCCTTTTTTTCCTGTTCCTTCTTTTTGGGGCCACATCTCTTATCTTTATGGCCTGGGGCTATTACTACGTTACCAGGGATTTGCCGGAGTTGTTTAGTGCAGCTGATTACAAGCCTCCTATTGTGTCTTCAGTATACGCAGCTGATGGAACACTGGTTGCTGAGTTCTGGAAGGAAAAGCGGTACCCCGTAAAATTGGATGAGATTCCTAAGCTTGTGAAGGATGCTTTTATTGCTGCCGAAGATGCCTCTTTTTATGTTCATCCGGGTCTTGATCCCATGAGTATTGCAAGGGCAGCTCTTGCAAATTTAAAAACAGGAGAAGCAAGTCAGGGCGGTTCTACTATTACCCAACAAGTAGTTAAAAACCTTCTTCTTAGTCCGGAGAAGAAAATTATAAGGAAAATCAAGGAAGCGATTCTTGCATATCGAATAGAAAAGAGACTAAGTAAAGATGAGATTCTGGAGATTTACTTCAACCAGATCTTTTTCGGCAATCAAGCTTATGGCGTTAAGGCTGCTTCTTTTGCTTATTTCCAAAAGGAGCTAAAGGATCTTAATCTAGCCGAAGCTTCTATGCTCGCCGGACTTCCGAAAGCACCCTCCAAATTTTCACCTCTCAAGAACTACAATAGGGCTAAAAGACGTCAGGCTTATGTTTTAGATCAAATGGTTAAGGCAGGTTTTGTTTCCAGAGAGGAGGCCGATGGCGCACTGGATGTTAAGTTGAATCTTCATAGGGCGACGGCTAGGAAAATTTTTGATGCACCTTATTATGTTGATGAAGTCCAAAGAGTAATTCTGGAAAAATGGAAAGATTATGATCTTGAATCAGA
>JAAZON010000166.1 GCA_012797725.1 SAR324 cluster bacterium
CTTTTGATAACGCACTTCTCAATTGAGACACATTAGGTAATGCATCATTTTTTAACTCGGATTGACATACTGGACAAACAACCAAGTTTTCATCATTACCTTGAAATAAACCAATTGTACTTAACCGTGCTACCTGTTCCTTTGATTCTATGGCATACGAACTTCTGTCTGTATCTAAAGATTTTGCAGCTTCTAGTTCGGTCTTTAGTAATTTATAGTCTTCAATTAAATGAGCCCGCTCTTGCTGTAGCCTTTCAAATTCGTCATCCTCGATTAGTACTTCCTTATCTGGATTCACAGACTCCTGTCGAATTTCCCGTAATGCTGTGACACATTCGTCCCATGTTTGTGGTAGATCAGATACAGGAAATAAACCTAAGTTCTGGGATTCGCTCAACAATAGATGAGCTTTAGTAAGTACACTGCCACGGACAGCTTCGAATTCCATTTGTTTACGTTCAAGTAAACGTAAATTGCCCTTTAGCTGGCGAAGTTTATCCATTTTCCTGATATAGTCTTCATCAACTGCTCCCAAGAAAAATGGTAAAACATCGCGAATAGCTTGAGGAATCCATTCCTCACTTTGCTTATGAAAAAGATGTTTATTTGAGATTATTTCACTTTGTTGTTGGAAATTAAAAAATAACGCATGCCGAATATTTGCTTGAAGAGATTTTCGTGTTTGACCCTCGGGTGGCTCGTGAATATTCTCACCAATACCAACGTGTTTGGAAAGCAATAATTCCAGTGTTTGAAGATTAGTGGTGGTCTTAAGTTGATTTAAGGAAGGTATATCTATTTTCGTTTGAACATCATAATAAATCTCAAATGATGTTTTTACTCCTGGTTTCGGTACCCTCCTTGCGACAAACACCTCTCCTTTATCTACCAATAACCTCAACCCGACCCACGATGTTGACCGCCTGATTATGCCTTCGGGAATATAGCACTCACTACTACCAAGACAATAATCTATGATTTCGATTAATGCAGTTTTGCCAGTCTTTGATGCTCCGGTTATTATGTTTAATGCTCCTGGTTGGAGCTGTACGACTCTACTTTCTCCCTTTTTACTATATAGAACAATATCCAATATTTGAAAACTCATGGTTTAACTCCAAAAAGACCCATTATTGTCTCAATTGTTCCGGAATTTGATAGCCACTTTCCTACAACTCTTGCACGTAAAATACATTCACGAACTTCCCCCTCACTTTTATTAAATGCAATATTCGTGATCTGACTATCCTTAATTGCTGTTGAAATCAACCCGGATTCGTAAGAAAGCCACCCATGTTTAGAACCAAAGAGAATTGCCTCCCCCACAAAAGGTTTTAAAGATAAAAGGTTATCAAGAAAATTGAACTTGATATTAGGGTTTTCCTCAATCCAAGCAGGCAGAGATGACTTTGATGATTTAGGTAATGCCTCACGAGTTTTTTTATGTAAAATGAGTGGAAATATTAAAAATGCAATTGAAAAAGGCATTCCTTTAGTATGATTAGTTTTATACCCCACAACTGACGAAGTTAATAGCGTACAACAAAAAGGGGGGTTAAAAATATTTGCCACTTCTTGTGGTCTGTCTTGCCATATGTGGCTAAACATAAAGCTTCAAACCTCCAACAACACTTTCAATCGCTCTGCAAACTCGATGTGCCATCCTAGCTTAATTTCATCAGCCAAGATATGGTAAGAACCTCGTGGGATAGATGGCTCAGTTATACATGAACGGATTTGGGCTAAATTTCCTTGTTCAACCCACTTATACAACGCTTTTGCTGCTTTTTCTTTCTCTTCATCAGTAGCAGCATCACCTATATCTTCTCGCATTCCTTCAAAATGAATCTCCCATTCTTCTAAAAGACGTCGTTCATAACGATCTAATTCACCAACATACAGTAAATCATCTCTTAACCATCTTGAGCGTTGGGTAAAAGCGCGAAAATAATCTCTGATTGCGTAAAAAATCCGTTTATCGCTGATATTAATTAAATGTAATTGCTGAACAAACATGCGATCATAAAAATCAGAACTATTTATTGCTGATAACAATATATCATCGTCAACCGGTAGATTATCTTCCTTAAATTGATCGCGTATGTATGTGAGTTCTTCAGAAATCTCAACAGATAATATCGGTTCTACATCCACTGAAGATATCTGTTTTATCACTCGACGGAACCACCACCCTTCAAGCCGTTTCATGAAAGCATCAAGATATTTATACTCAACAGCAAAGTACAATTCCTGCTTTATGTCATTGTCGATTTCTAACAATGTCGGAGTTGAATCGAAAACTACAACTGCTTCAAATAATTTCCTTTTCTGCTCATCAGATAACGAACGATACGATTCATAAGCTAAAGTATTTTCTGAGTTTGTTGAAGAAATAGCAACTGAATTTAAGCGTGTAACTGCTGCTGTAATATCGCGATTCGTGCCCGATGTAAGGTAATTTGCAATACTATTTTCACTGGTAGAAGATGTGGTTACTAAATAAAAAAGGGTTTCTGGACTAGAAGCTGAATTTTTAAAAAAGTCACACCAGATGCGAATTGTTTTCCATAGGTCGGGAGAAGCATCGGAAAGATTTGTCGCCTTACCTAGATGGTGCTTTGTTTGTAATATTTCGATAATATCAGCATCAGTTTCAAAGACAACATCATCAAGTGTTTCAACTGAAATAGAAAAATCGACTTGACGTTTGAGCCGCCTCAATGCTTCTAATAGAGCATATCTGCATTGAAATAAATATCCTGACAAGGATGCAGAAGCTGAATATGTTGATCTTTGCAAAAGAAAATCATTCATAATTATTTTTGGCTAAATGCCCCTTTTCATCATAAGAATAATTA
>JAAZON010000167.1 GCA_012797725.1 SAR324 cluster bacterium
AGAGCGCTATTACTGGGATGATACATTACAACTGGACATCTCGAACCCAAAAACTCGCCAAGTATTAATAGGCGTAGTCAAAGATCTGGTCAAACTATATGGAGTCTATGGTTTTAGAGTAGACATGGCCTATCAGCTTCTTCATGAACCTTTTCGTCTAAATTGGGCTAATGAAACCAAATTCCCTTTAAGTGACCGTTTCGAAGATGAGTTTCTAGTGCAACTTATTCGAGAAGTGAAGGCAGAATATCCAAGAGTTGCATTTATTGCTGAAGGTTTTTGGAACTGGGAGAAACTCAATGCTGCAGGTTTTGATCTTATGTACGGTCAAAATGACATGATACTTGCTGGTGGATTTCGCCATATTGGCTGGTATGAAGCCATGAAAAACAGAGATCCCTGGACCATGAGTGAAGCTATAAAGAGAGCATCGTTCCTTTATTGGCAACTGGGTGGACAGGCTATGTACTCATTTATTGGACATCATGACCTGCCCGCCCCTAAACGCATCTTTGGAGACTGGCTCTGGGGAGCTACTTTTATGACTCTTCTCCTTCCTATGGCACATAATTGGTACGCTGGCACTGAAGTTGGTTTTGAAGAACCCTGCGACGAGAATGGAAAGATGATCTCTTTTAATAAGAGAACTCAAATCAAATGGCGTGAACTAAATTCTTCTTATAGCCGTTTTGTTTCAAATTGCATGGCAGCAGAAGCTGAGATACGAAAGGTCTTCGGAAAGCCTGAGATGAAGGCCTTGTGGCCACAAGACGGAAGTCAATGGATTGGATATCTCCTAAGACCTAGAGGTGAAGACATTAATGGAAGAAAAGTGTTAGTACTGGCAAATCCAGTTGATTACTCACTGGAAATTCACATCAATCGACCAGATCTTGGATTATGTGATTTTAATACCCATCTTGAAAAATGTGGCCCTCATGGACAAGTCCTGGTATGGCTTGATGCCGAGAATAATCCCCGCTCACAAAGCCCTTGTAGTGTTTAACCATTTATCGTCAAATCGGCTTACCTTTTAACTCACAAAAAATCATTTTTTTCAGTCAGTGGTACAATCTTATGACATCATTTGGTGAGGAATCCCGTTTCATGAATTCACCATGGAGCTAAGGATGCGCTTCTTCGAGAACCACCATAATCTTTTAGAAGCAGCTACTCTGAATATTTTATTGGGAAATTACAATCTAATTCAACAATATGGCCATTATTTAAGAACTCTCGGAGAGAAGTCACTCGTTTGCAGCAAGAACTCTCAGCGAAGAACTCGCTTCATTTACCCCTCCCAGCACTTTCTCTTTGGACTTTGGACATTGCCCATTCCAGCAATAGAGACAAAGTTTTTCCCTTGGCAGGCCAATGGCTTGAACTAGGTCATCAAGATGTTGATACCGAAGCGTTGTCACATCAATATCCCTTGCTATCCAGTTTACCATCTGTTGGTATTTTGATGTACTTGGATCAAGGTATGGACTTAAATCCTGGACCTCCTTCCCTTCAAGACTCCTAATTGCACGACGCGCCACAAGTTCATAGGTTTTGCGGGTCGATAAATTGAAACAACAAGGGAACATTAAAGGCGGACATGCCGGTCTAACATGAATCTCCTTTGCCCCGGCTTTCCACAGCTTTCTCACTGTTGAATTTTTCAATTGCGTTCCTCTGACGATTGAGTCTTCGCACACAACGATTCGATTCCCTTTAATTATCTCTTTGATTGGGATCAATTTCATCGTGGCAATAAAGTCTCGGGTTTCCTGGTTAGGTGGTATATAACTTCGACCATAGCCTGGTGTGTATTTTACAAGAGGGCGACGATAGGGCTTTCCGCTTTCCATCGAGTAACCGATAGCATGAGCGATGCCAGAGTCTGGAACACCTGCTACGAAGTCCACTTGAATATCATGGTCGCGCTTTGCAAGGGCGCGTCCGCTATTCTCTCTTACCACCTCAACATTAATGCCCTCATAACTAGAGGCTGGGAATCCTGAGTATATCCAAAGAAACGAACAAATCTGCTTCTCTCCATTTCCTGCTCGCTTTTCAATCAGACCAGATTCAGTTAAGAGTAAAATCTCCCCCGGTTCCATGTACTTTATGGGCTCAAAGCCTAAATTAGGGAAAGCGCAGCTTTCCGAAGAAACCGCAAAGGAGTTCTCCCGTTGCCCAATCACTAAAGGTGTTGAGCCTTTTTTGTCGCGAGCAGCATAGAGCCCATCTTCATGGAGCAAGATGAGCGAGCAAGAGCCCTCAATAGTAGCAAACATCTTCTCGATGCCATTTACTATGCTAGTTCCTCTCAGAATCAGTTGAGCTACCAATTCTGTCATGTTTATCCCCGATTTGCTCACCTCAGCAAACGATATCCCATCTTCTAGAAGCCGATTTGTAAGCTCTACTGCGTTACCTACCA
>JAAZON010000168.1 GCA_012797725.1 SAR324 cluster bacterium
AATATAATTGTTGAGTGTAGATCTCATGTATTCTAGGATTTCAGAAAAATCAGACATTAACGCAAGCCTTTCTCGAGGCATTATGCCAGGTGGACTTAGTTGCACGACGGCAGAGCCTGTTAAAGGTTCTTTAAAAAGAAGCTCTGAGTTATGTGTGCGGCAGCTGCTTCGCAAATTCGGCAGGCTGTCTTTAGACGATCCACTTCAGACTTATGTTGAAGGTGTAGCCCGACGAGTGATTCCGACCTTGAATGGAGACAAGTCATCTTCTGTCAGTTCGAGGGTGATAATATTAGACGATAGCGCGACTCGTTTTGCATGCTCTCTTCCGGATGGCAGCATTTTGATCGCAAAGGGAATGCTTAGTCTATTAAGATCGGAAGATGAGATTGCGGCCCTTATAGCTCACGAGTGGGTTCATGTAACTCGGGGTCATGCGAAAAGAGTTATCGATAAGTACGAAGTGATTGGAAATCGTATAGCAAGAGGAGAATTCTCATCTTTAAGCCTCTTAGAGGCATTTGGTGCAGAACGCGCGGATGAGCTTGAAGCTGATATATTAGCAAGTTGTGAACTCTTGGCACGATCGGGATACAATCCACGTGGCGTTTCGGAACTTACGCAACGTTTGATTGATGATGGTGAGGGATTAAGTTTTAGTTCGTCGCATGGAGTGATGATCGATCGTAGAGACATAGGCGTTTATCTTCTTGCAAAGCTAAACCAACGAGGAAGTAATAAACCGTTCATACCTATTCCTGAGAATATACGGGATAGGGCTGCCAGTACATCTACTTCTCAAGTGGTAGGACGGGATGAGGATGCAGTACTTTACGAGTCTTTGATTGAAGAGCTTAAGTACTTTAACCAGATCCTTGAAAATGGACAGAGACTTGGAGCCGATGATTGGTTAAGCCTCTCGCTTTGTCTTCAGGAATCGAGCGCACAGATAATTGAATTCAGAAAGACGCCCAGGAGGAATGTGAATTCAAAAGCTCTTTCTGAGCTGGAATTTTTGTTCCCAAAGGTAGTCTGTGGTGTCTATACTCGTCTTTTCAAAGTGAAGACTAATGTGGACGAAGGAACAAAGCTCTTCAGTTTTGCCATTTTCCTTCAGGACGCATGTTGTATACCGCTTTTTGCTAACGATGAAATCAGTTTGCTTCGCATCCCGGCAGGTGATGGAACTTTATTGGGGAATGAGCTTAAAGAAGCCGTATTGAATCTGCGTTATGAAGACAAATTAGCGCTCCAGTCAATGTCCTATGCATATGCAAAAGAAAATCTTTTCAAGCTCCCCCTTTTTTCAAGTGGTTTAGTAGACAATATTCAGAGTCCTAATCTGCTCATAAATTGGCTAGACAAGAGAGCTTCGCTATTTGAAAGTTTGGAAGATGATTCAATGAGTGAGGTCGTGCTTTTAGAGAATGTGGGCCTGTTATTCCCTTCCTATGAAGCAGCGCTGCTTGAAGTGGGTATGCCACCAGATCGAGCGTATATTTTGTCGGTTGATAATGCGCAGCGACTTTTGAATGAACGACTTCGTGGGACTTTTGCTATTGAGGATGAGACCGTATCGAAATTTCCCTTTCTCTCGTTTCTAAAGGATCAGACCAGGGATAAACTTAAGGAAATTCTCTTGATCTTGCCTTCTGAAGAGGGGAAACGAGGACAAGCATTTCTCAGTTATCTGACCGAAAGGGGTGAACAGGTTATCAGAGATTTAAGAAAAATTTGTGAGACTACACCTGAGGGAGAAAACGAAGCGATCCTCTCGCAATTTTTTGGTCTGTTAAATGATCATGTGGAGAATGATACCCGGTCGGAACAAATATGGAAGCAAGGGATAAT
>JAAZON010000169.1 GCA_012797725.1 SAR324 cluster bacterium
AAAATATCTTCCTGCGCCTTTTCAATTTCATCGAAAAGTACAACAGAATAAGGATGCATTCGAACAAGATCAGTAAGTTGCCCACCTTCTTCATAACCCACGTAGCCTGGAGGTGATCCAATAAGTCTTGCTACTGCATGCTTTTCCATGTACTCGCTCATGTCAAAGCGATGAAAATGAACCCCTAATTCATCGGCTAACGCTTTTGCAAGCTCTGTTTTCCCTACGCCTGTTGGCCCAGCAAAAAGAAAACTTCCAATAGGTCGACCTTCTTGAGTCAAATTCGCACGGCCACGTTTAACGGCAAGTGCTACTGAATCAACAGCGGCGTCCTGACCAAATACTCTTTTCTTGAGATTTGAACCCAAATTTCTCAGTAGTTCCTGATCGTCTCTGCTCACACTCTTAACTGGCACTCTTGCAATTGCCGAAACAACCGCTTCGATTTCTCTTTCACCAATATTTTTTTTCCTCTTGGAAAATGGAAGAATATTGTTTGCTGCTCCTGCTTCATCAATAACATCTATTGCTTTATCGGGAAGAAAACGTCCGTTTATGTATTTTGTTGAAAGGTCTACGGCGGCTTTAAGAGCCGCGGCTGTATACTTTACATTGTGGTGCTTTTCAAATTTTTCTTTCAACCCTTTTAGTATTTCAATAGTCTCTTCTGTGCTTGGTTCCCGAAGATCAATCACCGAAAAACGGCGGCTCAAAGCTCTATCTCGTTCAATATTTTTTTTGTAATCTTCATGGGTACTACTTCCAATACAACGCAACCTTCCGGAAGCAAGCGCTGGCTTCAAAAGATTTGCCGCATCTAACGATCCCGTTCCTGTAGCTCCTGCTCCCACTATGGTATGCAATTCATCTATAAACAAGATCGGAGCTTCTTCTGCTCCAAGCTCTTGAATAATTGCTTTTAATCTTTCTTCAAACTCCCCCCTGAATTTCGTGCCGGCAATAAGAGAACCCATATTAAGGGAATAGACGTTGGAGTTTCTTAAAGAATCAGGGACATTATCTGAGGCTATTCGAAGAGCTATGGCATTAGCCATTGCAGTCTTTCCCACTCCTGGATCTCCAAGGAACAGTGGGTTGTTCTTTTGTCTTCTGGCAAGAATTTTCAAGCATCTATCTAACTCTGCTTCCCTACCAATAATCGGGTCAAGCTGAGAATTGCGCGCCATATCCGTCAAATTTTCTGTATAACGTTTAAGAGCTGACATTCGCTTTTTTGGACGTCTTGGAATTTCATCTTCTTCCTCGTCTTCTAGAGTCGACTTTTCTTCTTCCTCTTCTTCCTCATCAGGCATATCACCTGGCGTACTCATAAGAGGAGCAATACCATGTGAAATAAAATGCAAGACGTTAAGCCTGCTAATTCCTTGTTTTCGCAGGAAATAGGCAGCGTGGGAATCTTCTTCGAGGAAAATTGATACAAAGACCTCCCTAGCCGAAACTATATCACGCCCTGAGGAGTGTACTTGTATGAGTGTACGTTGAAGCAAGCGATCTACTCCCTGAGTTTGAATTGGATTAGGACTCTCTTCGCCTACACTTGTTACTTTCTCCACTCCTTTGTCGAAAAAGTTCTCCAGATCTTGACGAAGCTGCTCCACACTGCCACCACAAGCCTCAATAATGGATTTCACGTCTTCATCAAAGCTCAAGGCATACAAAATATGTTCTATACAGAAATAAGCGTGCTTGCGTTTTGCTGCCTCCCGATATGAAGCTTCAAGAGTATAGGTAAGTTCTGTACTAAACATGTCTTGCCCGTAAGATACCAATCTCCACTCAGTCCCTTTCCATTATTGCCCTGAGAGGATGCCCTGAGGCCTCGGCAATTTTATGAACCTGAGCGACCTTTGTTTCCGCTATTTCCCGCGTATAAAGTCCACAAAGTCCTTGTCC
>JAAZON010000170.1 GCA_012797725.1 SAR324 cluster bacterium
AGCTAATCTCTCTGTAATTAAATTAAGTTTCTCAACGCCGAGGTGCGTATACATTATCTCACGACCCTTAAAGCGCATGCTGAATTTCACTTTATCGCCGTTTGCCAAGAATTCCCTAGCATGCTTTAACTTGATTTCTAGATCCCCTGTGTCAGTACGGTAGCGTATGCGGAGTTCTTTAACTACATTCTCTGTTCTTTTTTTGCGAGCTTCTGCCTCTTTCTTTTGTTCTCGATATTTGAATTTGCCATAATCCATTAATCGACAGACCGGAGGTTTAGCTTCCGGAGCAACTTCTACAAGGTCGAGCTCTGCCTTATCTGCTTCTGCCAATGCCTGTGAAAGAGGGAGGACTCCCAATTGGCGTCCATCCTCTGCGATGACTCTTACTTCTCTTGCTGTAATGAATTCATTTATTTTATGTGTGTCTGGTTGGACCTGTGCTCGGTTGCGCACCGGGTTGCCACGAAATGGTGGCCGAGAAGAAGTGGTATTCAAATAGAGGCTCCTTAAAAAGGTTAAATAAAACTAAACTTTGATGTAGGATGCATATAAAATTATTATAATTCAAGAGTTTTTCAAAGACGTTCTTTGATAAAATAAGAGCAATATTTATGGGGACTTTCAAGCGAATAGGGGTTTTTGATAGCGGATTGGGCGGTTTGACCGTATTACGCGAATTGCGAAATAAACTTCCGCATCTTGATTACATCTATCTTGGCGATACAGCACGCGTGCCTTATGGAACTAGAAGCGTGAAAATCATAGGGAGATATGCCGAAGATTGCATTAGATTTCTTAAATCATTTGATGTAAGCAGAATAGTGATAGCTTGCAACACAGTCTCAGCAGTGGCGCTTGAGCATGTAAAGGATTTGGCTAAACTTCCGGTGTATGCAACTATTGATGTGACAGCAAGGGAGGCCCTAAAGACATCCGTTTCTAAACAAATTGGTGTTATTGGAACCAAGGCGACTATAAAAAGCGGTGCATATGAAAGGGCGCTCAGAGATTTAGATCCTAATTGTCGGGTTTATTCCAAAGCCTGTCCCCTTTTTGTGCCGTTAGTCGAAGAAGGATTATTTGAAGGTGCCCTGGTTGAGCGTACCATAGAGCATTACCTAGGGGAACTAAAGCACGAACAGATTGATGCCTTAATTCTCGGCTGCACTCATTACCCCCTTTTAGAAAAAAGCCTTGATAAATTTTTCGGATTCAAGCTGAAACTAATTTCAAGTGCTAGATGTATAGCTTCAGAGCTTTATTCTGAGTATCAAGAAGAAAATGAGAGGAACCAATCTCAAGCAACAGGAAGCCTTTCAATATTTCTAACTGACGATTCTCCGGATTTTAAACTATTTGCCACAAATATTCTTGGAAAACTGGAAGGGGTAACTTGTAATATTATCTCACTTGAAGAATGAGTTTCTTTTCTAAATTCTAGTCAATTTTGGTGGATTGTTCCATTTTTTCTTCGATAAAACTAAAGGTGGCAATAGCAGCCCTTGCGCCTCCAGTCTTGTTTTTTAGCTTGGGATTTATATCTTTATCAAATTTGGAAAGAAAACTCCTAGCTTCTTTATGAAACTTTTCTCCTTTTTCAAGGAACCATTTTCTTATTTCAGGCACATTTTCAACACAGAGATTGTCATATTGTGTCTTTATATGAAGATTGGGAAGTTCTTTAGGGCTAAATATGTTTTCATCAACGGCAGCAATAAGATCGGCGCTGTCAGCAGCAAGCAACGAGAGCCCTTGGGCCACATCGCCAGTAGGGACGTACACTGCGCTCTGCAAGCATATCGTGCCTTGCTGTCTGCTTACGGCACCTATTCTCTCGAGCTCGAATAAAACAGTATATGGGTTAAGATCCTTACTGACAGACCTCACAAGTTCCGTGAATTCACTACACTTCCCTTCAAGCTTAAGAATTTTGGCTTTTCCAGATTTGCTTGAGAAACGGGGATCTTGCTGCCATTGGCCAATGACACGAGCCACGAGACTTGTGTCTGTTCCAAGTTTTGACTCTTGCTTATTAAAAAGTCTCATCACATCTCGGCGATGAAGCCCAGTAATAACACTTAAGCGACTTGTGCTGACTATTGCCCCTTGAAGCCTCACTTGTTCAGCAGCAGCCTCAAGAAACACAGATTTAGCAATCTCAATGAAATCTTGAAGTCTAATGGAACGCTTCAGGCAGAAGCGAGAAATCGGTCGAAGTAATGCCCGCAAGGCTTGGAGAAATAATTGACGTTGTGACATTCTCATCTAGATAACCCTAATTTGAGAGTGCCTGGAGCAAGGCAGGGCATTTGTTTTTTAGCATGCGACATGCCAAGTTTTCTGGAATTGAAGTTAACAATTTCTTTCCATTCTCTCCGATTGAGGGATCCCCAACGAAGGCGCAAGTAAGCGAAGAGAAGAAAGACTCCAGGATAGAAAAGTTTTCATTTAAACAAGCATCTAGCTCTTCAAATGTAGCAGCGCAATTTTGTGCCCCTTGTTTGTTCAATAGACATTTAAATTCACTGAGATTAGGACTGAGTCTTTCCTCAAGGCATCTAGACGTGTTAGCTGTACAATTTGACACCAAAGCTTGCTCTTCTCTCATTTTTGCGCGAAGTGTTTCAGAAGCATGACCTTCAAACAAACAAAGACGTTCTTTAGATAATATTCGAGTTAAGTATTGTTCTGTTTCTTGACAAAGTTCATCAAATTCCTTGTCGCTTAAGGTGTTTATTTTTTGTTGTTTAGATTTATTACTCGAAAAAATCACCCTTTCTGAACTTTCGCCACCGCAGGAACTGAGCCAATACAAAAGAAGTCCAACTAGTATGAAGACTGGCAGATCACTAAGGTGTATTTTAAATTTTCTTTTGCTCATTCTCTTAGTTCAATAGCCAGGACGCTCAAATGGGAAACAGGCTGTGTATTTTGCACACCTACTCTAGTCTTTGGATCTCCAAGGGTCAAGCTAAGAAAAATAAGCAATTAGCCTAACCGTTTGAATTGATTAGTTTTAAACTTGAGTCTTTGAAGAAGCATAGCCATTCAGCTAGTAACGCTTTTACCTAGCTTAACTGCTGAATGGATACTTAATGTCTTCAGTTCGCTAAAAAAGCCTTTGGCACTGGCAAGTCCAAAGGGACCGAAGTGGGGCTGGGTGATGTGGAATTTCCAGTGGTGGGAGTTGGCGTCGGGACAGTTGGGGTCGCCGTAGCTGTGTTCTGTGGTTCTGTTGTAGGAGTTTCAGTCATTTTCTCTGTTGGTGTTGGACTTGGAGTTGGAGTGCCGGCTGTGCAGGTGACGCGGCAGGCTGTATTCAGAGTATTAATGCAAGCGTCACACCAACAGGGTTTTTCATCGCAGGTAATAGTACCTGGTTGACCGGTGTTTGTGGTACAGGCCGAGCCAGTGGCTGGACAGTTCAAGATTCTTCCGTCCGTTATCAGGGTTCCATCTCCATATTGACAAACTGCAGGGCCAGGAAAGATGCATGAATGTGAGCCCCCACCTGCTTCGCTTGGTATTAAACAAGATCTCAAATCTGCGCATGTAGGCTTTCCATCTGCACATGTATTGTCGGGAGGGCACGTGATTACAGACCCTCCGCATTTTCCACTTCGATAACCTTGCTCAATTAGTCCACTAAAATTTCTGCAATCCAGACCCATATAGCATGAAGTCATAGGGGCGCTTGGGCCAAAGCTACCACAAGTTGCAGGAATAGGGTTCCCGTCTTCATCTTTGCCGCTTTCACCACACACTCCGACCCGGGTAGATCCACCCATGCATCTGCATATCAAACTTTGGCCAGTGTGAGCTCCGGTATTATCATAGATATCTTGACAGCATGGACCATAACCGTGAGAGCCGTCAGTTTGGCAGTGTCCTTCCACTTTCTCCCAGCTGCCTGTGTCACAGCCTATGGGATTTCCACATGCTTCGGTAAAATTTGTTCCTGTGCAGTAGGTGCTTATCGTAGTTGGTGTCGCAGTCGGTGTGTTTAGGCCTGGTGTTGCTGTCGGCGCCACAGTTGGGCAGCACACCATGATTATATCGTCGCCATAATTTGGAACCAGGATTCCCTCTTCATTTAGAATGTAAGGAGGTTCTCCTAATCCAAAACAAGTTTTATCACAAGGTGCAAGCGTTGCAGTAGGTGTTGGGGTATTAGTGGAAACGGGAGTAGGTATAAGAGCGTAAGCGGCTTTAGCATAACCAATAAAAATTAGGAGAATTGAAATTACGCCAAGCACCCTTATCGGTAACCTGCAAAGACATCTCTTAATAAACTTACCCATAAGTATTTTCGCGTACATCATAATTAACTCATCCAATTGGTTCATACTCTTTCACCTACACCAATCTCTGCTAATCACTAGAAGCTCCTACGTCATTTGCAATACGCTTCGAGCTAATATCAAACTGCATCTTTAAATCTGCCAAAATAGAAACAGCCCATGCCGAATCCGATATGAGTTTAAGCGTTCCTGCACAGGTGAAGCCTTCTCCCATTGAGCCAAGAAAACCGTTATCGCCTGTGCAAATAGGTCGTCTGGAATAATCGAAACGCGAGAGGATAAATTTGCTGATTATTGCGTGCAAGTCCTTTTCCAACTCAGGTCTTACAGTGATTATATTTTTAAGAGTTTCAGCACAAGCTAAAGCAGGCTGTATTACATTGAAGCGAACGTCACCTGTGTCTTTGGACTCAAAATCAGCCTTGTCGAAATATTCAATGATTTGATTGAGCAACGGCGCATCTTTTGTCGCGTTATATAATTTTGATTTTGCAAGCTGAACGAAACAACTAAAATCCTGAGGTTCTAGTATTGGAATTGCTAGGCCACCAGCTTGGGTCATTTCTCCAGAAGCATGTAATTCGTCTATGATTTTTGAAGATGCAATTTTAAATGAGTCACGATAAGCCTGAAGATCTGAGTCAGTATATTTCTTTGGAAGCCAGTTGTTTTTGAGGTATTCTATAACAGTGGGATCACCTAAGAGACCGTAAAAATCTGCCAATTCGCCCGCTATTAATGAGGCTACCATCTGATCTTTAGCCACTATTGACAAAGGCCCTTTGGTGTTTACTTGAGTTCTAATATCTTGAAGAGTCGGAACTATCAACCTCAAGACATCAAAATTTCTGCTTGCCTTGAATCCTTCAATTAATTGACTGAGATTGACTTCTAATTGCAACGAGAGCAAAGGGTGTTTCTTGAATTTGTCAAACATCTCAAAAAGTTTGCTGATATTTTCCAAATATTTTGAACTTTTGGATTCGTGATAGAGTTTGGCGTTTGCTTGAATTTGCCATGCGATAGCTGCTGGGGGATTTACAGACTTAATGCTAGTGCAGCTTTCATTATTTTTGCATTCTATTCCCTGAATAATATTGTCGGGTCGATGCAGAACCTCCAAGAATTTAAAGGCCTCTAATGCAAGTTCTTTTCCACTTTTTGTTTCGACGATGTATTCACCGTTGCCACGAGATATTCTTTGATGCCATAGGAAAACAAGCAAGAGAGTGAGGAAGAGAAAGAGAATTAATAAATTCCGTAGCAAGGATATATGAGGATGCCTAGGACGGCCCTGCGTAAACATTCTTTGTGGAGTCCAAAAATTAATTGAAAGATTATGCTTCCTGCATCGAAGTGTTTGATATATCGGCTGATTTGGAGCTTGGCTTTAATTTTAAGAGTATTACTTAGGTTTATTAGGTTATCGAAAAAATTCGCTTTTTTACCGTATCCATTCACTTTTGTGACTGTTTGCGTCATTACAAGCCTGAAATAGGGCGCCTGAATGATCTGTGCCTATGGATTGCCATAGGCACTATCGTACCTTCGCAATGACGGTTTTATTAAGGACTTGCTAGTTTCCGGCTAACGGCCACGCATTTTCTTTGTCCGTTTAGTAGCTTTGGGCCTGGGTAGAAACGGGCCAAACAAATATACTCAAGAGATTGTAATCTGTGAGATTAAGGATTTTTGGGAGATTTATGAAAGAGAAGGAGTTAGATACACAGGTCGTTGAATCTACATGGAGTAATATTTGGAGAATATTAAGCCCATATTGGTGGAGTGAAGAACGGAAATCTGCTTGTGGCCTGCTTTTGGTAATTATTGGACTAAACTTAAGTCTTGTTTATTTAACAGTGCTTTTTAACGAGTGGAACCGTTTTTTCTATGATGCACTCCAGAACAAAGACTTCGAGGAATTTACGAAACAGATTCTTCGCTTTTCAGTCATAGCTTTTGTATATATTGCCATTGCAGTATACCGCGTCTATTTGAGTCAAATGCTCGAAATTCGATGGAGAAGGTGGCTGACAGGCCGCTATATAAAATGGTGGATTGGGGATCATGTGTATTATCGAATGTCACTATATAAAGATAGAACTGACAACCCCGACCAGAGAATCTCGGAAGATTTTAAACTTTTCACTTCTGGTGCTTTGTCTCTCTCTCTTGGTTTTCTGAACGCAAGTGTCTCTGTTTTTGCGTTCGTTGGAATATTATGGGGACTTTCAGGGCCACTTAGTTTTCAATTGTTTGGACATAATTTAACGGTGTCAGGCTACTTAGTCTGGGTAGCTCTGTTATATGCAGTTA
>JAAZON010000171.1 GCA_012797725.1 SAR324 cluster bacterium
AATCAATTTTACGGCTTTATTCTTCATTGAAGTCTCAACTTCTTGCCGTTCAACATTAAGTTTATTTAGATCCCCTGCAATTTTTTTTGCCACCTGTGTATCATTGGTTGTTAACAGCTCAATCACCATGGAACCATGAACAATACGGCCAGCTGCATTAATTCTTGGACCAAGAGCAAACCCAACATCATAACAACTAACTTGGTTGTTAATACCGCTTACCTCTTTCAGAGCTTTTAATCCAACACGCTGCGTGTTTCTTAATAATTCCAGGCCCTTGCTTACAATAACCCGATTCGCACCAACAAGCGGAACCATGTCACAGATTGTACCAAGACAAGCAAGATCCAAATACTCTTTCACATCAAGATTGGAGGCTCTCGAAATTGCTTTTTTTAACCCAATGAGCAAAAACCAAATTAACCCTGCTGCACTCAATACTTTGCCTGCAAAACCACACCCTTCTTGATGGGGATTTATAAAAACGTCGGCTGGTAAATCACCTCTTGTAATATGATGATGATCTATGACTATTGTCTTGAGGCCGAGTTCATGTGCAAATTCAAGTTCTTCTTTGTTCGATGTCCCATAATCGATGCTAATCAATAAGCGGCATTTCCTCGCTGCAGCTTCCTTCACTATTCCCTTGTTTAATCCATAGCCATCTGCAAAACGGTCAGGCACAAGAACGAGGCATTCCATCCCAATCGTTTTTAAGAAATGACTAAGTTGAGCGCATCCCGAAAGGCCATCAACATCAAAGTCACATGCAAGAGCTACTTTATCTTTGGCCTTCCAGCAGTCCCTAATCAAAACACAAGCATCAAGTAATCCTTTTAGCTCTGCAGGATCCGGAATTCCTTCTTTTAGAGAGGGATTTAGAAAATTTTTAAGTTCCTCACCCACCTTAAAACCTCTAGCAGAAAGTATCCTGGAAGCAATCAAACTTAATCCATATTCCTTTGATATTGCTTCTGCCTCCGCTTCATTCTGAGGACGTAGTTCTATGATCTTATGAGCAATGCGAAGAGTTGAACTGGAACCCTGATTTTGTGAATTTGAAGGTATTGAATTCATATAATAGTCTTTTCGTCGGAAGCAATTTCAGCTCGAGCATCTTCAAGTGCCTTTTGCACAGTTTCAGAAACAAGGCTACTAAGAGTTTCTTGGAGCTTTTCCATACTACGGATTAATTCATTTAAGTGCTCCTTTCTCTCTTCGTCTTTAATTGAAGGATCTATAGCCACTAGATTCTGCAATAAGCTACTTTCAGTTTCAAAAATCGAATCACTGGCTTGAGCTGCAATGACGGTGGGGAGTCGAAGTTTAAGATCTTGTACTATCTTGTCATATTGCCGAAGAATTTGTTCACGTTTTCCGGAAGTGAGACCTTCGATTTTTTTCATTATTCCATAAAGTTCTTTTAGCGATTCTCGTGATGATTTATTCAGGGATCTGGCATTAAAGTACAAGGCTGCAACGAAGCCTAAATTAATGATGCAAGTAATTATACAAGCAATAGACACCACTAAAAATAAGTGTTGCTGCAATTCGCTCATGCTTTTTCCTTGCAATATCCCTGTGAATTTAAATATTCTTCAACTTCTGGAAGTGCTTTCTCATATCCAATAAGACGTTTACCCTCTGCTAAGCTTCTAAGTTCCTCAATACTACACCATTTAAAGCTCATAAGCTCTCTCTCAAACCTTCCAAGATTAATATCACTGTCACATCCTTTGAACTGAACCAGCCAATATTGCTGCGCTTGCCCTCTCCATTTTCCAACTGCATAAGCTGGTGTTTCTTCAAATTCATAGGAATGCTCAGCTTGAAGCCTTTTTACAATTAAGAATAATGAACTTTCGGCTCCAAGTTCTTCGTGAAGCTCCCTAAGCACATTTTCCTCAAGTGAGGCTCCGTTCTCAATACCCCCTTGCGGGAACTGCCAAACTCCAGGAGTCCCTGCTCTTTCTCCAAGAAAGAGCTTTCCCTGGTTATTAAAAACTATCATACAAACATTTGGTCTGAGAGGAAGTTTCTCTTTGTCCATGTTCTTTCGTTTAAAATAAAAGCAGAGTTTGTTATTTCCAACTTTCTCATTGTTTAATGCATCATCACAGATGCTTTTAGCTTATGCTCTCACAGCTAGTATTGGGGAATCTTCTAACAAAAACTCTTCATACTGCCGCATAGATATTCTCCCATTTTTAAGCATCCTATCAAGCGAAGACTTAATAGGCAGATAATTCTCCGGATTTAAAGCAGAAATAAGTTTGCTGGAGGTGAATTTCTCATTTTGAAGCATATTTCTAATTTTGGCATCCATTTGTAGAATTTCGATAGCGGGAGCCCTTGTAGAATAACCTGAATAATCACAGTGGGCACAGCCAACCTCTTTGTACACTTCAATACCCGTGCGCTTTGTTCCTGCCAAATCAATGACCTTGCAAACATCACATAAAACCGGCAACAAACGTTGCCCAACAATGGCAACTAGCGCCTGAGCCATAGTATTGGCATCTATACCAAGTTGTTCAAAACGCATGAAGACTTCCAACGATGTCCTAGCATGTACCGTACTTAATAGAAGATGCCCTGTCATTGCTGCTTGCACTGCAACAACAGCGCTCTCATTATCGCGAACTTCACCTACCAGAAGCACATCGGGATCTTGCCTAAGAGCTGAGCGGAGGCAGGTGCTAAATGTCAGTCCTAGCTCCTCATGCACATTTGTTTGACATATCCCATCCAAAAAAATCTCAACGGGATCTTCAATCGTCACAATTTGAAGAGAGTGCTTCTTTAGATATTCCAAAGCAGCATACATGCTTGTGCTTTTACCACTTCCTGTAGGACCACAGAAAAGAATCAGACCACTATGTTTGTCAAGATATTTGAGCAATATGCGAAGACTTTCTGGAGAAAAACTTAATTCTTCCACGCTTCTCAACCCTTGAGTCCCCATGAAGCGCACTGCCGCTTTTTCCCCATGAACGGTTGGCATTATACTTACTCTGGCAAAGATATCTTTCCCGGCTGCGGAAAATGAGAAGCTACCATCTTGTGGGGTGTTTCTCTTTGTCGTGTCCATAGACGAAAGTATCTTCAGACGAGATAGCATTTGTCTATGGAGCTGCCGCGTGTAGATGTTCTTATTGCTGCTTAAAAGCTCCCCTCGTACCCTTAGTTTTATGCATCCACCATGCAGTAAGGGTATGAGATGGATATCCGAAGCCCCCTTGGAAACTGCATAATCGAACAGAGAAGCAAGGGCAATGGCCGAATCTCCATTCGGTGGACGAAAATCCAACTGAGCAACCTTTGTGGTCTCAGAATGACCTACTTCAGAATCTGCTTTGAGAAAGCTTTGCTCCAATTCGACATCATCACCTTTATATGCCAAGAAAATCGCATCAACGAGTTGTTTCTCATCAACTTGTATAAGTCGCACATTCCGACCTGTAATCAATCGAAGTGTGTTTTGTAGGTCTATGTCATGCTCGTTTGCGGTTGCTACCGACAAAGTCTGTCCATCGCAAAAATGAATAAGTCCCAAAGGAAGAACTCTCAATTTTTCAGCTTGAGCAAAATTTATGAGTGCTCTCGCTTCGCGTGTTGAGCAATAACTCAGGGTTCTGGCAACATCGTTCGTAACATCATTAGCATCGGCCGTATTAACTTTTGCTGTTTGAACCTTTGGGTTATAAAAATTTAAGGATTTTTCTACCATAGAAATTGCATAAAGAAGCCTGTTCTTGCTTTCGTATCTTGTATTTATAGAAACGAGATAGTCCTGCCCGTACGATGCCTTTTACAAGGCAAGCATTACCTAATGTCACTTTCAATAAGTCTTTTCACAGTCGACCATCATTGCTAAGCAGTATTCGCGACACGACTTCGCCGAGGCT
>JAAZON010000172.1 GCA_012797725.1 SAR324 cluster bacterium
GCTAGCAGAAACAAAAAAAGGGAAAAACTGTTTAGGCTATGTAGCCGCGTAATACTATCCAGCCCATATAACTGTTCCAGCCATCGTGCTCGGCTAATCATGATCACTTGGGCCATGAGAAGAAGAGCCAGCAAAATCCCGCTCAGTCGTCCTAGCGCAATTAGTTTGCCTGGTGCACCCTCAGTCCAGAGATCCGCCGAGATTTGCCAGAAGAAATAAACACAAACTCCTAAGTTCGCCAGGAAAAAAAGAAGTGGTAATAATCGTTTCATGTGACTAGGCTAGTAATCAGGGGGGGGTAAATCCCCCCGCAATTAAACTAATTTATTTCAAAAAATTTTTTGCGCGGTTCTGAGCAGACAGGGCACTTCTTTACAGTCGAATCACTACTGGTAAAGCCACAAACAGGGCAAACCACAAAAGTAATGGATCCGCTTTTCCAGTCAGCGAGATTGGAAAGCGCATCGCCATAATACTTCGCATGTTGTGCCTCTGCTTTCATAGCCCAAGAAAATGCTCGCACTGCTTCTTTGTCACCACTTTGTTCCGCAGCTTTAATAAATAATGGATACATTACATCTCTCTCATACGACTCGCCTTTAAGTGCCGCCTCAAGGTTCTCTTTAGTCGAAGCGATGATCGGCTGCACAACATTTGAAGTGGGCTTGGCACCCATTTTCGCTATTACCTCGGCGTGTTTTTTGGCATGGATCTCTTCGGCCTTTGCTGCGGCGCGAAAGAGGCTGGCCACCTTAATGTATCCTTCAGCATCAGCCTTCTTGGCAAACTCGTCGTAGCGAGCCTTGGCATTTGATTCACCATCAAAGGCAGCCTGAAGGTTCTCAAGTGTAGTTCCAACTTTCTGAGCGTCTTCAGCTAACGCCGCAATGGGGACTACGAACAACAACACGAACGCAATAAGTGATCTGCACATAGCTTTCCTCCTGCAAAGAATCTTAACTTGTCTAATCTACCCAGAAACACTTGCATGGGGCAAGTTAAGCAAAAATCGGTTTCAGCCGAGCGGGACAATTACCAAATTAGTCCTTTAATTAAAGCTGCTTAGATTTGGAGCGCCTTTGATTAAAGAGTCGATTTCCGTGGGGTCGTCCGTCTCTATGGAAATGTCTTGGCCTGACATTATTCTGAGTAGAATGAAAGCGATCGACACAAGCAATTAACCTGTTTCGAAGTGTGCTCACGAAGATCCATCTTGAGGTAATAAGGCAATGAGGATGATTAGTACGAATTCGGCCGAGATGACGAGAGACTTTGTTGTTTTCAATTGGATCCGCGTTTTGTAAAGCTCGCGTAAATTCATCAAGGCAATCTTTTACAGAATATCGTGAGTCTAGGGCACTTCCTTCGATTGAAGAGTGCATGATGGCTCGCACGAATTCAATAAATCCTCTTGGATGTAATGAATAAGTTCTTCCTCTTGCTTGAATAAGAGCAAGCTCTCTGTTCTGTGGAGGAAGAATTTCAACTGAATTTCTATGTCTTTTATCAGCTGTTCTATGAAGAAGAGCAAATTCCATCTTGATAAAGCGAAAGAGTGTACGTCCCCCAACTTCGTAGCAGGCAATTATCTTGGTCTTTCCCTCCACCACAAAAGTGAGACCACCCATCGCTATATAATTTAAATCTTTTCTGCTGCGATATGCGTGTGGTACAAGGAGCCTTTGAGATGGTGGTGCAAGGCGAGCTCTTTCCAGCACGGAAGCCAAAACTTTGAAAGAGTCCCTAAGAGCGCCACTATATTCTGGAAATTGTAGTGAGAGTTTGGGAGAGCGCTGCAAGACCCGTGCAAATTCCACTAATACTTTTTCACTAAAAGTCCATTTGCCTTTGGCTGTCTGTAGAATAAATTCTCTCCCCTGAGAGCCCTGAATGCTTTGCAGATTAGACATATACATAAGTAAGGGATCTCTTGGATGAAGCATTCTTCGAGTATCATCTACGCTGCCTAGGTAGCAAGGAAGTCCGAGTCTTTGAGGATCGGCATACTCTCTTTTGACGAGATGACCGATCATGCATTGTTTTGCTTCCACAAGATAATAGAGCGGAGGATTCGGTGTATTGAAGAATTTCTTCATGCATTTTTGCTCGCTGAGTCCTGCCTCGTGCCCAAGTTTTTCTTTGAACCAATTCTGATAGAGTGAGAAAAATGAAGGGAGAAAAGTTTTCTCAACGAAAACCCCATGAGGCGTTACCCGAAGGCTAGCCTTCGCAGTTAAAGGATCAACTTGATTCTTCAATGATTGCAAGAATTGCGATACAGAATCACTCGCTTTCATTGTAGAAAACGTTGGAATGGAAGGTGTGCCACTAATCTCATCGCTGTTAGTGCTTTCTTCGTCAATCATTGCCTTAAACTTGATTTTTAATCAGAATGAAGGCTAACAAATAACTGAACTGGAATAAAGAAGTGAAATTTTAGAGCCGTATTAATGTGCAACCTTGTGTCGGAGTGAGGGGCTTCCAAGAATCTCCCTTTGAACTCTTCGTCGAGATGCTTCCTCGAAGGAGAAATTGATAGAATCGGTACGAAATAAGCCAAGAGCGCGATAGGTGCCGCCGTCTCTTGGCAATGTGCGTTCCAATAGGGGAGTTCCCCATAGTTGGAACAAAGATGAGGGTTTATATCTTCTAGGTTCAATTTGTGAGACTCTTAACTTAGATAATTTCATAATACCAGCTTAAATTTTTAAATTTGTCTTTTTTCTTAGTTTAAGAGAAAGTTAACTACCCCTTCGGCCTGCAGATCTTCGTTCCTAAATTGAACACGAAGAAAGCGAACTGAAATGTTCTTTTAAAAACCAATTTAATTGCTGGTCGGTTGTGATGAATTCCAGAGATCTTAGGAACTCTTGCCGTAGAACCTTATTTTCAAACTCCCTCTATCTTTCTACTTGGTGTTATGAGGGCGGTATTCTTATATGTAACTTAGTTTCTACGCTTTTCTATGCATTTTACCTCTTAGTTGCTTGAGCCTGGACTTCGATGTAAATCTAGGAAAATATTAAGAAAAGGTACTTGTGAAGATACTCCTGGTCGAAGATGACAAAAAAATAGCAGATTTTATTTCGAAAGGCCTTAGAGAGGCAGGCTTTGTGGTGGATGTTGCTCATGATGGGATAGAGGGTCTTAGGCTTGGTCAAAGTGTAAATTACGAAGCGGCTGTTGTTGATATAATGCTTCCTGGTCTTGATGGTCTTTCTTTGATTGAGCGCTTAAGGGAAAAGCGTATAAGCACTCCTGTATTAATATTAAGTGCCAAACA
>JAAZON010000173.1 GCA_012797725.1 SAR324 cluster bacterium
TGCCGCAAATGAAGACAAGACCCCAAAAGCTATTGAGTAAGTTCCTCCAAAGAAAAGCGGAAGCGCAAAGAGAATGATTCAGAGACAGATTGTTGACACCTTGGGGAGGCCTGATACACAGTCGGAGGTCAAGAATGCTTTAAATTCAGGACCAGTTGCAGAAATCTCTAAGAGCTTTTGTACTTTGCCTCCTTTTCTTGGATGAACATTTTATAATAATGAGACACCTTCGACTTCAATTCTTCAATACTTCCATTGTTCGTTATGACTATATCAGCAAGTGTCTCCTTCTCATCTGAAGGAATCTGGGATTTTAGAATTGCCAGTGCTTGCGCCTTGGTCGATTTGTCCCGCATTATTATTCGTTCAATAAGGAGTTCTTCTGCTGCGCTTACAACAACTATTTTATCAAAGTTGTTCAAGTCAATTTTTGCTTCAAAGAGTAATGGAATAACATAAATAATTATCGGGTCAGTGTTCGACTCTGATGCCAAAATCTTTTCAAGTTTATCATGAAATAATCGGGACACCTCTGGATGAATCAAGCCCTCGGCCTTTTCTCGATCGTTTTTGTTGCTGAATATCCGTTTTGCAAATTCTGAGCGATTAAGGCAGCCATTTTTATCTAGAATAGCATTTCCAAACTGCGCTATCATTGCATTTAAGACCGAACTTCCAGGCTTAACCGCTTCCCTGGCTAAATCATCCGCATCAATCACAATGGCTCCTTCTTGGGAAAAGAGCCTTGCAACGGTGCTTTTTCCTGCCCCGATGCTTCCAGTTAATGCTACGATATATCTCTTGGTATTCATTTCGAATATTTCTGCTCTCTATTGCACCAAAGAGGTCTTATACATACTATATAGTATATAACGAAAATGGGAGCCCCGTATGAGCAATACAAATGATAGTACAGAGAAAATGTCAAATTTCACAGAAAATATTGAAGACAGTGATGCTTTGAGCTCAAAAGAACTTATTAATACCAAGACCCTATCTGATACGGACGATGAGGAGGCATCTTTATCCACTGAAAAAGCCGATGGACCGGCCTCTGAAGTTGCAGATTTTCAAGATGCTGCTTCTTCAATGCGGAACATGGCTCCGGAGGCCCTGCCTGAACATGAAATTTTTACTGGTGAAGAAATGAATATGGAGATTGAAACATCTGAGATTGATCCGAGACAGAGTAAGGGAGGGGGAAGACGTTCTCGCTACCAAAATGGCCGTGCAGAAACAACAAGTGATGTACTGATCAATCGCTTGCTCGAAAGAGCGAGCCGAGCGCATCCAACTTTGAGAGAGCAATTAAGAGGTTCGGTTATTATATCAATAGATCAGGGAAGAGAACGTTATTTATTTGACTGGACCTCCGAGTGTGCTAAAGCTTGTGAAACCAAGCAAGACTCGGCAGACTGTACCATACATTTGCAGTCAAGTGATTTGCTTTGTATTGCTCAGGGGAGTCTTAATCCCCAGATCGCCATGTTAAGTGACAAAGTCCAAATTGAAGGGAATGTTAATTTGGCAATGTATTTCTTTAATTTAGTCGCTCCTCCTATGGTGCACTAGCGAGAGGAAAATATACGGAAAAAGTTGTGCCTTCTTTTTCATTGCTAGAAATCTTAAGTTCTGCGTTGACGCTGTTTATCAGGCTCTTAACGATATAGAGGCCGAGGCCGCTGCCGGCCTTATCCTTAGAGCTGCCACCGCGGCGAAATTTCTCAAAAATATGAGCTTGTTCACTTGGTGGTATAAA
>JAAZON010000174.1 GCA_012797725.1 SAR324 cluster bacterium
CCCCCTTTTGCAATGGCTCAATGTCCTTCTATTAATAAAGAACTCTGTATTTTTATTTAGGTTCATGTGCAGCGTTAACACATCAGACTGTCTCAGCACATCCTCAATCCTCTCAAGGCGAGAAATTTGTGGATCCCTGTTTTTGAAGAGGCTAGAACTAAAGATCCTATTGGATTCTTCAACAAATGATTGATGAAAACTCGACCACGATGTGTTATGAACCAAGACCTTCATACCAAAAGCCAGGGCCCGTTTGGACATCTCTTGACCCACACCACCTAAACCAAATACTCCAATCGTTTTGCCACTTAGTTCCCGGCCTGTAAAGCGCCTCCACAAGCCCTGATGCACTATGGAATTTTCCTCGGGTATGCTTCTTACCAGTCCAAGAAGAAGACCAAAAGCAAGTTCTGCAACAGCTTCATGAGTAGCACCTGGAGTGTTTGTAACGGTCACCCCATGACGTCGAGCCGACTCAAGATCTATTTTATCAACACCGGCACCGTATCGACTTAAAACTTTGAAAGATTCTCCCAGTGCCTCAAAGACATCATTGGTAAATTCATCCTCACCAACCAGAGCTCCCTCGAATGGCCCTTGCTGTTCTATCAGTGCTATAAGAGAAGCGGAGTTTAGTGGACCTCTGGCTGTTACTATGTCAAGACCGGATCTCTCTAATAGTTCAATGTGACCACCTCGGGTTTCTAAAAAGCTTGTTGTGGTAATTAATACTCTAAAAGACATCTGCCCCGAATGGTTTCTACTTTTGTTTATTTGTCATAAGCTGTAAGATTAAATCATGTATAACACATGCTCAAATTTGCTGGCAATTTTTCGAAACACTTTAGTGTCACTTATTATTGTTTATTTCCTGTTTTCACCTAACTGTGAAGCACAATCAATAAGTTACATGGACGAAAGCGGAAATATACATTTTGTGGATTCATTGGCCCAAGTTCCTGCGCAATACAGAAACCAGCTTATACCTGACTCCCCCACTCCCGATTACTCCAAAGGCTATCCTCCGCAATTTAATAAACCAAGGGCAACTAGAACGCCAAAGCCAACGAAAACTCCAAAACCAACAAAAACACCGAAACGTCCTCCCACAAAAATCCCAAATCCATTTAAAGCGCAGAAAACTCCTAGATTGGGGCAAATACCCCCCACTCCTGTAGGCATGTAGCATGAAAATCTTAGCAAGCAAGCTGCTGTTCTAAAAAAGCCACTGTTAGGGTTTCTAGCAAAACAAGCCGCAAAGACTTTGGCTCAAGAAATAACAAGAATATTCCGATCTTTTGCTCTGAGGGATTAAGTCACACTTTGCAAATTTTGAAAGTGCTCTTTGCCTTTTTTGCGTAGGACAAAATGTCTTCAATGATCTAACTCGAGGAAGCTATGTTTCTTATACTAGGTCTTATCGGTGTAATTAGTAGCATTATCTATGGATACACCTTGGAAGGTGGTGCCATTATCTTGCTTTGGCAACCTGCAGAAGTAGTAATCATTGGAGGTGCTGCCGTCTTCTCAATGATCGCTGCGAATCCACCCTCAGTGAACAAAGGTCTATTCCCCGCTTTCGTTAAAACAGTGAAGGGAAGTGGCATCAACAAGGGAACATACAGAGATCTGCTCGGCCTCATGGCAAGCACTTTTGACACAATGAGGCGTGAAGGTGTTCTCGGAATCGAAGGAGATATATCAAATCCACATGAAAGTGCTCGTTTTAAAAAATATCCCAAAGCACTTCGTAATCACCACTTGATGGATACTTTTACAGGAGCCCTTCGTCTTTTTGTAGACGGTGTGGTCAATGCCTTTGATCTAGAGCGTCTGCTCGATAGTGAAATAGAAACTCATCACGAAGAAGCCCTCCATGTGCCATCTGCCGTTAAAATTGCCGCAGATTCACTTCCTGCTTTCGGTATTGTGGCAGCCGTTTTGGGAATTATTATCACCATGCAATTTCTTGATTCACCACCTGCTGTAATCGGAGGAAAAGTTGCTGCTGCTCTTGTTGGAACGATGCTTGGTATTTTGCTTTCATATGGAGTAGCCGGACCTATTGCAACTTCCATGGAACACGTAGCACGAGAACAGACGACCATTCTAAAAACTGTGCAGGCAGGATTGGTCTCTTTTGCTGGAGGTTCACCACCACAAGTTGCGCTCGAATTTGCTCGAAAAACAATTCCTGGGAATTTCAGACCAAGCGCTGAGGAACTGGAAGAAATAATCAAGGAAGCCAAGAAATCATAAGTTTATAAATGGAAGCTGAAAAACCCATAATCATAGTAAAGAAAAAGGGTGGTCATGGCGGCCATCATGGAGGCGCATGGAAAGTTGCCTATGCTGACTTCATCACCGCCTTAATGTCATTCTTCCTTGTTATGTGGTTAGTAAACAGCGCATCCACTCCAACGAAAGAACGGATTGCTTCATATTTTAGACGTCCTGGCTTATTCCAGGAAGGTTCTGGAACTCCTCTTGAGATAGGTGGATCGGGAATCCTAGATGATGCATATGTGCCATCATATCCAGAGGAAAAGGCAAACGAAGTTGGTGAAAGTGAAATGCCTCGCCGAAAAGGTTTTGAAGAAGGCAGGTTCCCCCTTACCGAAGAAAACATCGAAGACCTGGAATACAAAGAACCCCCTCCCCCTGACGCCTTAACAAGCAAAGAAAAGCAGGAAGGGGAGGAGCTACTCAAAGGAACAAAGCAAAGTCCGGAAGAAAGCGGGGAAGCTGTTCCTAAATCCGGCGAAACGAAATTCCCGCCAAGCACTGAGGATGGGGAAATAGTCGATGAATTTGTCATTCCTTTTACCCCTATTCCGACTCCCGGTGCGACGAAAGAATCCGGAACTGGACCTGAAATAAAGAGTCCTAAGGAGTTTGCTGCATATATCAAGGAGAAGATGGAATCTTCACCTGAACTTGAGAAGCTGCTCGGCACCATAGAGGTAGCAGCAGATGCCAACAGTATAAATATTGAAATCATGGATACTGAAAAAACTTCTATGTTCACAAGCGGCAGTTCTTACATAAGAGAAGAAGCCAGGAAGGCCCTTGCAGAAATAGGAAAGGCATTGCAAAGAGTCCGGAATAAAATCGAGATTGTAGGACATACAGATGCTCAACCTTTTGGATCTCGGACAGGGTCTTATAGCAACTGGGAACTGTCGGTCGATCGAGCCAATGCTGCACGACGAATACTCATTGGAAGTGGAGTCGATGCGGGAAGAATACAAGGAATTCTCGGTAAGGCCGACACCGAATTAAAGAACAAATCCGATCCATATGCTGCATCAAACAGACGAATAACGCTCAAAATGAAATTTGACAGCTCGATTGTTTTAGATCCAACTCCAGAGACAAAGGCTTCAAAGCAAGATACCAATAATGTAACCGAGTTAGAGTCGCCCTTCACAAAGAGAGAAGAAGAAGACGAGGCAGCAGCAGCAGAGGAAATCAAGGAACCAGAAGTATTGGAGAGAGTTCCTTCACTATACTCTGGCAATACTTCTAAAGGAGCTGGAACTAAAACAAACTCCAAGACCCCTCCGGAAACCATAGGATCCCCTTCAGGATGGAAAGATCCTAAATTCTTTGGTGAATAGGTCTCTATTTTCCTTTTACATAAAGCTTGAATACAATTATCCCCTTACTTCTAGATTCGCCAGGAGGCTTATATGAGTGCCGGTTTGCTTTTGCTTGTTATCATAGTCATTGGAACGATTTTCGTAATTGGAGTCTACAACGGTCTTATCCAAAAAAAGGTGGCATGCGACAATGCCTGGTCTCAGATTGATGTTCAACTTAAACGTCGTCACGACTTAATTCCAAATTTAATAGAAACAGTAAAAGGCTATGCAGCGCACGAGAAAGAGACTCTTGAACGTGTTATTCAAGCCAGGAATTCTGCCATTTCGGCACAAAACGCGGTGCAAGTTGCACAGACTGAAAATGTTCTGACGGGTGCCTTGAGGCAGCTTTTTGCTCTGGCGGAAAACTACCCAGACTTAAAAGCAAATCAGAATTTTTTACAACTACAAGAAGAATTAGTCTCAACTGAAAATAAAATAGGCTTTGCCCGTCAACATTACAATGATTCTGTTGAACTATATAATACATCAATTCAACAATTCCCCGGAAACATAGTTGTTGGCTTTGGAAGCTTTCCTAAGCGCGAGTTTTGGGCAATGGATGAATCAGAAGCAAGAGAAGCACCGAAAGTTAAGTTTTAGAATTAACCAGAGTGGGATGAAATAATTTCAAAGTCTCTCGGTAATTAACCCC
>JAAZON010000175.1 GCA_012797725.1 SAR324 cluster bacterium
AAAATTTCAACTCAGGCACGAAACGAATTCCCAGCTTACTGCCTACGATCTTTCTAAAACGTCCCCGTGCTCCCTCGAAAGCTTCTTCGACTTCAACCACTCTTTCGTTACCACCAGCTACTACCCAATAAACACTCGCATACCTCAGATCCGAACTCATCACGACCGAACTTATTGTCACCATTGAAAATCTAGGGTCTCCGACACGAAGGAGTTCCTTTGCAATGATGGCTTGCAACTTTTCTCCTACTCGATACATTCGACGTTTGTTTGTCATGACTTAATCAAGTGTAGGCGCAATCTCACGATACTCAAAAATCTCAAGCTGATCTCCTGGCTTAATATCATTGAAGTTCTCAATTCCAATACCGCATTCATAACCAGATTGCACTTCTTTTACATCGTCCTTGAAACGCCTGAGACTAGAAAGTCTGCCTTCATGAATCACTCGATTGTCACGCAAAAGGCGAAGGAAACTTCCACGTTTCACCAACCCGTTAAGCACATAGCTCCCGGCAATAGTACCTGCCTTTGGAATTGTAAATACGTCACGAACCTCCACGAGCCCGAGATTCTTCTCTTCCTTAATTGGCTCCAAAAGACCAACCATGGCTTTTTTAACATCATCAACCAGTTCATAAATAATTCGATAGAATCGTATCTCCACACCGGCCTGTTCGGCGTCGCTCATTGCACGTGGTTCTGGACGAATATTGAATCCTATGACAATAGCTTTTGTAGCTATCGCGAGCTGAACATCGCTTTCGGTTACTCCACCCACTGCAGCATGGACAACTCGACCCTTCGCCTTTTCCGTCGACAATTTTTCAACTGCCGTCCTTACTGCATCTAGAGAACCATGAACATTGACTTTCAAAATTATATTCAATTCCGCAGATGGCGTGCTTCCTGCTCTTCTAGAAAATTCTTCTAGACTAATTGGGCCGGTTGCCAATGCATGTTCAGCAAGTAATTTTTTGGATTGCCGGTTTTGCACTATTTGTCTTACTTGCGCCTCGGAATCTAAGACAAGAAAATCATCGCCCGCAGCCGGTATTCCTTCAAATCCTGTGATTTCTACCGGTGTTGAAGGTCCTGCCTCAACTATCTTGACGTTCGCATGGTCTGACATCGAACGCACGCGCCCGTGTTCAGAACCTGCCACAAAGATATCCCCAACTCGCAGAGTGCCTGCTTGAACCAAGACGGTCGCAACAGTTCCCTTACCCCTCTCCTGTCTAGCTTCAATTACAGTTCCCCGCGCCCGTGTCTCGGGGTTTGCTTTCAGCTCCTTCACTTCTGCCAAAAGTAGAACCCCTTCAAGAAGCTCCTCTACTCCTTGCCCAGTGAGTGCTGATACAGGGAAAAACATGGTGTCTCCGCCCCAATCTTCAGGCTGAAGCCCATGTTCTGCAAGCTGCTGCCTTATGCGATCAACGTTTACATTGGGCTTATCTATCTTATTAACCGCTACTACAATTGGAACTTTTGCTGCCTTTGCGTGGTTAATAGCTTCTATCGTCTGCGGCATTACACCATCATCCGCAGCAACAACAAGTATAACTATGTCAGTGACTTCAGCTCCACGAGCACGCATAGCAGTAAAAGCGGCATGTCCAGGTGTATCAATAAATGCAATTGATTTACCCTTAACATTCACACTATATGCCCCAATGTGCTGAGTGATTCCGCCTGCCTCCCGAGCAGCGACGGAGGTCTTTCTGATATAATCAAGAAGGGTAGTCTTTCCGTGATCAACATGGCCCATCACCGTTACAACAGGCGGCCTTGGTTGAAGATTAGATGCATCCTCCTCTGTTGTATCACCTATAACACTTGCCTCGTCAAACTCAGTTGACTCATGCTGGTATCCCATTTCCTCGGCAACAATTATTGCAGTGTCCTTATCGATCAAATGATTTATCGTAACCATGACACCAAGCTCCATTAGCTTGGCAATGACTTCGCCCGCTTTTAGATTCATCTGCTTAGCCAAGTCGCCCACCATAATCGATTCGCCGAGTTTGATTGGCTTCTTTGTTACCTGTTTCTTAGCAGCTTCTTCCGTTTCCTTTTCTGTATCGCGTTTGTCAGCTTTGGCTTTGCTCCCCTTTCCCACACGGCGATTTTCTCTGCCTTCGTAGTCCAGAAGATCGAAACGACTGATTTCTCGCTTCCGGCCCTTCCTGCCTCTCCCCCGTGATTTTCCACCTTCCTCCTCTTCGGTTTCATCAATATCTTTCTCCGAAACCACCCGAGCTCCAAAACCAATCACAGGCATATGTTTTTTCGCCTCAGGCTTTGATGCTTTTTTAACAGGAAGTTCTATTCGGCCCAGAACCTTAGGCCCAACAGTTTTTTTCTTGGGTTTGGTTAAGTCCTTTTCAACCGGTTCCGTCTCTTCAGTGGGCCTTTCCTCAGCCACCTCTGATAATGTAGCCCCCTCTAAAGGTTCCCCTACAGAATCTTCAACTTGCTGTATTTCTCCTATTGATTCTTGAGTGCTCGAAACATCCACTTGCTCAGCTTCTTCAACCTCGCTCTCAGTTTCAGCTGAGTCCAACGCTTCACTAACCTCGACAGCTACAACCTCTTGAGATTGTTTTCGCCGTCGAATAACATCTCCCTTTCGACGTTCAACAACGGTCGCTGTTTCACCTGTGATTTTATTAACTCGTTTTGTAACGACCTCAGTATCATGAGCAACTCCGAGAGTCTGGCGGAGAACAGCCCTTCTTATTGTTTCAGCTTCATCAGCATCAAGTGAGTTCGAATGGGAGATCTTACCCGACACGCCAATTTCTCTGGCTTTGTCGATGACGACCTTGTTGTCGACACCTAATTCTTTGGCAA
>JAAZON010000176.1 GCA_012797725.1 SAR324 cluster bacterium
ATGCCGAAATGGTTCTCACCATCTCTTCCTCAGTTGTAACTCGTCAAATGGAGGATGGTTTTCTTCTTCTCAATCTCTTATGGTATTTCTTCTTTTTACTCTCTCACTTGTGGTTCTTGGCTTATTCAATGGTACCATTATAAAATCCTCTGCAGATCCTTTTTTGTGAGACATCTTATGAGACTTCAATATTTGAAATCATCGCCAGCGTTTCTTCCTAAGAGTTTCCACGAATCTCCTAATACTCTCGCGATCATTCAGTTCCGGCGAAACTATGAAAGATAAAGCCATGAATGCTATCATAAAAGCCGAGCTTGCGAAAATCCAAAAAAGCTCATTAGGAATAGCTTTGGAGATAACATAAAAGACGAAGAACTCGCCAACGGTCATTATAGAAAGAAATAGCAACTGCTTGATATTGTACGGATAGATTCCGTAGAATTTTCTTACCTGGATGAGCTTGGAAATGTTTACTATGATTTCGGACAGAGCTATCGAAAGAGCTATTCCCCATGTAAAGAACGGACCAATTGTGAATCCCAGCAACAAACCAACGCATAGCTTTAGAAAACCATTGGCCATCTCTTTGTTCTCTTTTCCAGCCATATTCAAGAGTGTTCCATTGGGTCCCACAAAAGAATTGAAGAACTGTGAGAGTACAATAATTAGAACAATCCACGAAAGATCGTTAGACTTCCAACCGATTAAGCTCATCAGTCTAGTTATGTTTACAGTTATAAACAGTACAATTGGTAGCACAAGAAAAGCATTCCATCTGGAAACATTCATAAAAGTCTCTCTTAGTGAGGCAAAATTCTTATCACGCCAATTGGTCGAAAAGCTAGCCATAGCCACGCTTGAAAATGCTGTTCCGAAAAGATTACCGATCATTCCAAGACTAAGGCCGAGAGACAGTGCACCAACAGCCTCTTCAGTAGAGAAAGTTCCTTGCAACACCTTAGAAAATGAGGCATATACGGAATATGTAATAGCAGTCAGATAAAAATATAAACTGCTTCTCATGGGTAACTTTATATGCTCGTTGGCAGTATGTCCTCTGATAGCTTTTACCATAGTGATTACTAGTATTACAGACCAAGACAGAGCCATTCCCAGAATCATTGAGTAATGGGTGAACCCAAACAAAAGTACAACAAAGAAAAAGAAGAGAACATAAAGAGTCTTGAAAACAAAGCCTTGAAGGAAACTGGCCTTTTCTGGTTTTGATACACCACGATAGAAGGAGAAAAGCAGTTCACTTATTGTTTGAGAGATTAATATCGCTAGACATAAGAATACGTAGTGCCAAGAGTTCATATCTGAATCCTTTAGGATGAACCAGACTGCATAATAAAACAAAGGAATTAGTAGCACATTTACTAGTAACAATCTTTTCAGAGCGCTTCTCAGAATTAGCAAGGCTTTGTCAGGAAGTCTGGCGGACTCTCTTATTACTACCAAACTGAAACCAAATCCCGAAAAGGCGTGTAGAGTGCCCACTGCACCTATCAAGATATTTGCCTTTCCATACTCTTGCTGACCTAGAAGGGCGGCCAGAACTATCTGGAAACCAAACCCAATCGCCGATCCCAAAGTACTCCAGAAGAAAACCTTTCCCGACTTTTTCAGAATCCCCATAAATTGATCTTCTCCGTCATTCAGTATATTGCTGATAACACAAAGAAAAGTCCCTAAGCACTTCAGCAAAGCAGATCATATCTATTAGCTGTTATATACACGCCCTTCGTGAGTGATGATTTCAATCAGACATTTCGGAACATTGTCTATCTCTGGGCTTATCTCTCGTATATATTCCCGCTGCAAGAATAATGGCTATTCTCTTCATATAAACACCCCCATTAACCCTCTCAGAGTTTTTCATTTTTTCCGATTTAGCTTCTCCATTATCAACTGTGTTACTCTTTCACAAGAGCGATCATCTTTATAATGGTTGATTATATTGTTTATCGTCTCTCGTTCTTTTCTATAATAGTCTGGATCTTCTAGACTCCTAAGTATCTCATCCTGAAGCTGTTGCTGATTAGTTGCTTTAGGACCTGGAGTCCAAAAACCATATGGTTCCAGCAGAAATCCTCTTTTCTTTTCGTATTCCTCAAGATCAGTTGGTGTAAACACCATTGGTTTGTTCAAGAGAAGATAGTCGAAGTAGACTGACGAATAGTCGGTTATGAGTAGATCAACAGATCCTATCAATCTGTATAGATCAATATCGTTTTCCACCAGAGTCTTGTTTGAGATCAATAGAAAGCGATTATGATTACCTGAGAATTTACCTACGAAAAGCTTTTCTTCAAAAGGGTGAAGTTTGCAAATAAAAACAATATCATTGCTGATAAGAAAGTCTTTGAAT
>JAAZON010000177.1 GCA_012797725.1 SAR324 cluster bacterium
AAGCAGACCGGCTCTCTCTCTTCAAAGAGTATCTTAACAGGAATTTTCACTCAAACTAAAAAAAGAGGTGTTTTAAAATCAACCAAGTAAGGACATTTGACCCGTTAACTGCCTTTAAGAATATTCTCGTAAGTATGCTTTTGTAGGACTTTTTATTGATTGCCTTTATGACTTTGAGCATACTAATCTTCATGAAAATCAAAAAAGCAATCATCACATCAGCAGGAGCAAGCCAGCATACAATCCCTTTACAGAGTTTTGTGGATCGTGATGGGATACAAAAAACAGCCCTAAGAATTTTGATCGAAGAAGTCTTAAGTGGTGGTGTCGATGAAATAATCATCGTCGTAATGCCAGGGGATCAAGATGCCTATAAAATTGCAGCAGGGGATTTGGCTGAGTCTTTGCATTTCGTTGAGCAACGTGAGCCTCTGGGATATGGCCATGCCCTTGCTTGTGCTCGAAAGTTTGTGGGAGACGACCCCTTTCTTCACCTCGTAAGTGATCATCTTGCAATATCAGGTACACAAAAACGCTGTGCTCAACAGCTTGTTGAAATTGCCTCTGTTGAAAACTGTTCAGTATCAGCGGTGCAACCAACGCACGAAAGCATGCTTCCAAGTTTTGGTGCAATTGGCGGCCAACGGGTTCCTAAGAAAAGTGATCTTTATGTAATCGAGAATGTCTTGGAAAAACCGACGCCGACAGAAGCCGAACAATTCTTGACTGTAGCAGGACTCAGAGCGGGCTATTATCTGTGTTTTTTTGGGATGCACGTATTAACGCCTTTGGTGATGGAACTCTTGGATGAGATGAATTCAAATGGATCGAAGAGTGAAAAGATCCATCTATCGCCAGCTCTTGCGAAACTAGCACGCCGAGAAAAATTCCTTGCTTTTCAGGTTCAAGGCCGACGCTACGATATGGGCGGAAAATATGGGCTGCTTTTTGCCCAGCTCGCCTTAGCGTTGGATGGCGAGGAGAAAGATGAAGTGCTTGCGCATATGGTCGAACTGCTCGCTAGCAGGAAAATTTAAAGTGGTTGTTTGTCTTTAAGAGAAAAATGAAAAGCGCTCTTGTTGAAATCATCTGCTCCCAAGATCCCGTTAAGAGAAATAAATCATTAGAGGCAGTGGCTTATGGATTAGATCTTAAGACGTTAATGCTTGAATGCAAAGAACTTGATGCATTTCGTCGTATCAGCAATAACCTTTATGAACGAGTAAGAGCATTATTTTTTCTCTCGGCTCTTCATCGCTACGTCATTCCTCAAAAACTTGAGTGTTTAGGCTCAGGTTTTATCCCCTTCGAGGGCTATAAACATTTATTGAATAGACGTTTTGAAGAAGCAATTGACGACTTCTTGAATCAACTCGATAAAAGTGGGCCTTCAGATCCTATTTCAAGTGCCTTGGCCGCTGCATATAAGGAGCTTGGATTTGCAACACTAGCGAATCAAGTTCGTCGATCTGTCCGAAGTGTCAAGGGCAATCAATGGATGTTCCGAGTAGGGCATGGGGCTGATCACCCACTTAGAATTCGTCCTGAACTTTTGAAGAGAAGTTCGGAGGACGGCTTATTTCCAATACTTGTGGAGAAAACTCCAGTTAGAATGGATTTATCTCACTCAGGTTGGAGCGATATTTTCTTCTTAGGGATGGATTTCCCTGAAGGTGCAAGAGTTCTTAATGTTTCAATAGATTTGGCTGTAAAAGGAAGAGACAAAGAACCAAGACCTCCAATTGAAGCTTATTTGCGAGTGATAGATAGACCCGTGCTGCGTTTGGTAAGTGTGGATCTCGCATGCGAAGCTGAAATCCGTAGTCTGTCTGATATTTTTGATTTCGCAAGAGATTATTTAGGCCTGCTAAAAGCAGCTGTGATTGCCGCTGGAATTATTCCCCCTGGCCTGGAAGGGTCGGGACAGGAAATGGCTGATGTATTAGGAACAATTGTTGGGCCGGGCTTAGGTTTGGAGATAATTTCTAATGTGAACAATATCCCAAAAGGAAGTCGTCTTGCGGTTTCAACAAATTTGCTGGCAAGCCTTATTTCAGTATGCATGAGGGCTACTGGCCAGGCAAAAAGTTTAACAGGAACTTTGGCTGAATCAGAGCGCCGTCTTGTGGCTGCTCGTGCAATACTGGGTGAGTGGCTTGGTGGAAGTGGTGGAGGATGGCAGGATTCAGGTGGCGTATGGCCGGGGATGAAGCTCATTACTGGAGCGGTTGCATCTGAAGGGGATCCGGAATTTGGGAGTAGTAGGGGCAGACTCTTACCAAATCATAAAATTCTTGGTGAAGAAGATTGCGCGCAATGCACCAGACAAGATCTGCAAAATTCTCTGGTTCTTGTACATGGTGGGATGGCTCAGAATGTTGGCCCAATTTTAGAGATGGTTACAGAAAAATATCTTCTTCGACTTGAAAATGAGTGGAAGGGGCGTCAGCAAGCCATATGTATTTTAGATAGGATATTGGAGGCCCTAAAGGAAGGTAATATTTCCAATGTGGGAACCTACACAACAGAGAATTTCTTTGGACCTCTTCAGACAATAATTCCTTGGGCAAGCAACTATTATACAGAGGCTCTGATTTATCAGACTAAACAAAAGTTTTCCGATAAGTTCTGGGGGTTTTGGATGCTTGGAGGCATGTCCGGTGGAGGGATGGGATTTATCTTCGATCCCACTAAGAAAAATGAGGGGCAAGATTTCCTCCAAGAACTCATGTTGGAGATGAGAAAAAAGCTTCAATATGCTCTTCCATTTGCGATGGATCCAGTGGTTTATGATTTTAGTATTAACTCGCGAGGCACCTGGGCTGAGCTTCTAGTTGATGAAAAAGCGGTGCTCCCCGAAGGCTATTATGCGAACGTAGTGCCGTATTTAATAAAAATGGATCCCCAAAGTTTGTCACCCATGCGTAGAGCAGAGCTTAACCGTTTTGGGGCACTATGCAGAACTAATCCAGAACTTAGGGGAATGGTTCAATTGCTTTTTGATCGCCTATTCCCAAGGGTCAAGGACAAATCATCAGGCGAAAAGACCCTGGGGGAACTTCTTAACCAGAATGGTTTCGATGCAGAGCAGCATGAGAGAATTCGTTCTGATTTGAGAAATGGCCGCATAGGACTTGCTCAGAATCGACTGCCAGCTTCAACAGTGATTGAAGATGTCCGCGTAGAGGACGTCACTCTATGTTGGAAAGAAACAAGCAAAGAAACAAAAGCGTTGGGTGAAAGATCTCTGGCAAAGGGCGAAGTCGGTGTTGTTTCGTTAGCAGCGGGGCTTGGGAGTCGCTGGACTCAAGGTGCAGGCGTTGTGAAGGCCTTAAATCCTTTTGCTCGGCTGGGGTTAAGACATCGCTCTTTCATAGAAGTGCATCTTGCAAAAAGCAGGAAAGTAGGAAATCAAGTGGGTATCTACCCAATTCATGTTATTACTACATCATACCTTACACACGATCCAATTTCCGATATGCTTAGCCATTCTAATAATTATGACTATCCAGGCCCGCTCTTTCT
>JAAZON010000178.1 GCA_012797725.1 SAR324 cluster bacterium
CTCCTCTCTGTCCTGGAAAACAAAACGACCTGCCAGAAATTACTGACCAGGTCGCTCCAACGATAATAAGAAAGTCCGAACGATTTCAGCGACGATTAATCTGTGTTGATTACTTGGACTTATTGTACAAAATGAAAAGACGTGATCCTAGGGGGACAATGAAAATTCATTTTCAAAGTAGCTGAAGCTTTGTAAATTTTTGGTTGTTTTTTTCAAAGCGTGTTTATTTACCGGATTTACCCATTTCTATAATAGATACTACAGGAACACGAATGAGGTTTCGAAAATTCAGTATGTGCAATATATACACATACCACGAGTAGTTATCTTTTTACCCCGAAACGCATATTGCATTAAGTTATCAATCATGCTAATATAACGCAATGGAGTTTGAATCGCTTTTGAAGCTTGTTGGAGATGAACCAATCTTTGAATCGTCCATCCTTCTTGCGGGGAATGTCGATCCAAAGTTGACTCGCATTCAGCTTTCCCGTTGGGTAAAAGCCGGCAAAATCTTCCAGCTTCGCAGGGGACTCTATTCAATCGCACCTCCCTATCAAAAAAGACAACCTCACCCTTTTCTGGTCGCAAACCACCTGCAGAAGGCATCCTATATTAGCCTACAATCTGCATTATCGTTTTATGGACTGATCCCCGAAGTTGTGAATATCACTACTAGTGTTTCGACTGGCCGTCCGGAACGATTGGAAACGCCGCTTGGAACTTATGCATTTCGACATATCAAAACAGAGTTGTTGTTCGGTTATCAAATGATTGAATTAGGTGAACAAAGTGCATTAGTTGCCACACCGGAAAAAGCGCTCCTGGATTTGATCTACATACAGCCAGGAAGCGATTCAGCTGCCTATCTGAAAGAATTGCGATTACAGAATACTGAAAAACTTGATAAAGACTTGCTTAGAAAACAATCAGAAAAATTCAACACCCCAAAACTACAAAACGCTGTCAAAGGTATTCTCCAATTAATGTCTGGCGAATCTGCAGAATTTGAGGACCTATGAAAGAATATTTGGCTAGTCTGGTAAAACAAACCAATACACCACTAGAAGGAAAAAACCTGGCGCGCGAGTATTTACAGGCACGTATTCTGGAATCTCTCCAGAAATCAGGGGCGATGATTCCATTGGCTTTCCATGGTGGAACTGCCCTCCGTTTCCTCTTTTCGCATGGGCGCTTTTCTGAGGATCTCGATTTCGCCCTGGAAGGAAACCGGGAAAGCTATGATTTCCGAGAATATTTGAAAGCAATCCGCTCTGATTTGTCTCCAGAGGGATATCAGATCGAAATAAAAGCAAACGACCAAAAAACGGTCAATAGCGCATTTATTCGCTTTCCGGGTTTACTTTACGAGATGGGACTATCTCCTATGCAGAGCGAGGTCCTTGCGGTCAAAATTGAAGTGGATACCAATCCACCCAAGGGAGCAGGTTTATCCACAACAGTTGTAAGACGTTTTATTGTTCTTCAACTCCATCATCATGATAAAGCCTCTTTGCTTTCTGGCAAACTCCATGCAATCTTGCAGCGTTCATACACTAAGGGACGCGATATTTATGATTTACTCTGGTATTTGAGCGATCCTACCTGGCCGTCACCAAATCTGATTCTTTTAAACAATGCCCTGGCCCAAACAAATTGGAATGGGGGACTTCTAACCGAAGAGAATTGGAAGGAAGAGATATGGAAAAGGCTGAAAGCCTTGAATTGGTCGGGGATTGTGGATGATGTTCGGCCATTTGTTGAGCCAAGCTTTAATATGAATCTGCTTAATCTCGACAATTTTGGAAGGATTTTGAAGGACTAATTTTTCAATCGTTGCTATAATAATTGGAGTATCTGGGATAATTATTAGTTACTGAGAGTGAGGGAAAATGGCCGACTTGGAAGAGTTCTGGACGGCAGAAGAAGTCTCTAGCTACTTACGCATCCCTCTTTCAACGATATACAAACTTGCCCAAGACAAGGTACTACCTGGATTCAAGGTGGGGAAACATTGGCGATTCAGACGCGAGACAATACTTGGCTGGATAAAGAAAAAAGAAGACGATAGATCTCGGAAGACTATTGATGAACCCTTTATTTTATAAAATAGTTTAAAGACTCTAAAATATGCAAATTTTTTTATTCAATAAGGATAAAATGCATGGTCATCGAAAATCAAAATAATCAAATCAAGCCCAAACCAATTCTTGGTGGCCATGAGACTTTTGCATTCAGAAATGGGTGGCTGAAAAAAGGGATAGATGCAGCCATAAACAACAGCGATGTTTTTACGGAGGACAATGCTCTCGTAACCTTAGGGGTCGGGAAAAATATGGTCCGCTCAATAAAGCATTGGTGTTTAGCGGCCGGCTTATTAGAGGAAATTAGCACAACAAGTAGGTCACACTCTCTGAGACCAACATGGTTAGCTCTTCAATTGATCTCAGACGGTGGTTGGGATCCCTATTTAGAGAGAGAAGGCTCTCTCTGGTTGTTACATTTGCAGATTGCGACCAATCATAGCCGGAGTATTGTGTGGTCATTGGCATTTTCTGAATATCTAGAAACAGAGTTCTCAAAGCTCTCATTAACTAATTTCGTATTAAAGCAGTTTGACAAAATAGGAATCAAAACAACAAGAGAAATGATTCAACGTGAATTGGACTGCTTTTTTCATACTTACGTAACAACAAGAACATCTGCTCGACAAAAATTGAAAACGAATGGCATTTCTGAAGATAGTCTAGATTGCCCCTTAGCTGAACTTGAGTTGATCCGCCATATACCAGAATATGATTTATATCATTTCAACATTGGTCCAAAGGTTTCATTACCGGTGGAAGTTTTTGGTTACACACTTTTACAATTTATTAAATCCAGAATAAGCTCAAGAAGTACTATCGCACTTGAAGAGTGTATTTACCAACCAGATAGTCCCGGACAAATATTTAAACTTGACGAGAATAGTGTCGTTGAATATTTAACTATTCTTGAACAATTCTTTAAAGGTTCAATCCGATCAATAGAAACAGCTGGATTGAATCAAATCTATTTATCGGAAGAGATGGCAAAAAATCTAGATACAAACGCAAGAAAAATACTTCAGAGTTATTATGAATAATAGCATAACATCTAGTAATGATAATTTGGTTTCATTTATTCAACTTCAGCCAAATGGACTTCGATCCATTCAGGTTGAAAATGATCTTGAGAATCTCATTATTGCTGAAAATTATGTAGTAACTGCCCAAAGCCGAGCTTGCCTTAGTAGAATACTTCTGCAAATAAGAAATAGTTCCTTTGGACGAAGTTGGACGCTCACTGGTCCGTATGGTTCAGGTAAATCTTTCTTTAGTCTTTTCTTAATGAACCTGGCATGCTCTTCCCAATCTAGACATCAAAACGCAATTAGAAAATTATCCACTGTTGATCCTGTTCTTTCCAATCAGATCAATGCTGACCTCAATCTTAATGAAACAAAGGGATTGTTACCTGTTGCGATTACCGGATATCGGACTTCTTTTCAAGAATGTTTGAAACAAGGTTTTCTAAAAGCAATTCATCATCTCGAAATTTCAGCCCCTCAATCTTTATCTACAGAACTTGAAAGCTGGAGTAATCAAACTGACAGCCGATCGATCATTCAGTGGATAAGGTCTTTCAGATCAACCATCACTTCTCCCGAAAACAATTATTTTGGGTTATTAATTGTTTTTGATGAAATGGGGAAGCCGCTTGAATATGCTGCATCTCACCCAGACGAAACCGATATCTATCTATTACAAGAATTAGGTGAATTTGTTAATCGAAGCGGCGATAACCCAATTGTATTTATAGGCATCTTACATCAGTCTTTTGATAGATATGCAACATCCGTAGATCAAATAGCAAGGAAGGAATGGACAAAAGTACAAGGAAGGTTTGAAGATATTTCATTCCAAGAGCCCTTTGCCCAACAGACTCGTCTTCTTGCTAGAGCAATCGAACCAGTCAACAAAGGAAAATCAAGTCCTTTGCTTCCAGAGTTGAAGCAAATTGCAGAAGAATCAATAGAAGCAGGGTGGTGTCCTTCATTAATGAGCCATGCTGAGTTCGTGGAAATCTGCCAGTCTTCTTATCCGTTTCATCCATCAACTTTGGTCGTTCTTCCATATTTATTTAAACGTTTGGCCCAAAACGAACGTTCAATTTTTGCATACTTAGTTTCTTATGAACCATATGGCTTCCAGGAATTCCTTCGTTCACACGCTTTTGCTGAGTTCTTACGCCTTCCAGACCTTTTTGATTATCTTGTAGCAAATTTTCAATCAAAATTGTACGCGTCTAATCGGGCTAGAGCACTAACAGAATCTTTAGAACGCCTTGATTCTTCAATAAACCTAACGGAATTAGAAACTGATATCATAAAAGCAATTAGCCTGTTAAGCTGGCTATCAGAAGTCAGCACACTACAGCCCACAGAAACACTTATTATTAGTGCTTTAGTTTCGAAAAAATATTCAGGTACAGAAATTCGAAAAGCGTTAGAGCACCTTAAGAAATTATCTATTATCGTTTTCAGACGGTTCAACCACACTTATGCAATCTGGCAAGGTAGTGATGTGGACTTAGAAGAAAGAATGGAACAAGCACAGCGCCAGGTCAGTGGAGCTTTTAATCTTGCAGAAGCTGTTCAAATGTACCTTCCACCCAGACCATTTATTGCTCGGCGTCATAGTTTCCAAACAGGGACATTACGATTCTTCGAAGTTCGTTATGTTGATAAAGCTTCCATTAACAGCATGGAATTCCTACCTAAACCTGGAGCTAGTGGGTTGCTCTTACTATGCCTGACAGCAAGTCCGACAGAAATCCCTGAATTTTCACTTTGGGCCGAAAACCCTCTATTCACAGAAGCAGATGGTATTCTTATTGGAATTACGAAACAAACTGCACATATAAATGAATTACTTTATGATTTACGCTGCTATCATTGGATTGAAGAAAACACTCCAGAGCTAAGAGATGACAAGACTGCCCAAAAAGAACTATTCACCCAGATAAACGCTATTGAAACATTAATTCAAGGTGAATTGAATGAAACACTCAATCTATACAATTTAGCAGATCCTACAGGATGCATCTGGAAATACGAAGGGAAAGATTTATCGATTTCTTCAAAAGATGGAATTTCGCAAGTTTTATCAAAAATTAGCGATCAACGATATTGCAGTAGTCCAAAGATTAAAAATGAGCTGATCAACCGCCATCTATTATCTTCACAAAGTGCCGCAGCAAGGCGAAATCTAATTGAAGCTTTGTTGACAAAATCTTATCTTCCTCAAATGGGGATTGAAGGATATCCGCCAGAACGTAGTATTTATGAAAGCTTATTTGCCTTTGGAAAAATACATCAGCAAGTAGAACACGGAAAATGGGAACTTGTTGAACCTGGCATCGACGACCCACTTAATTTAAGACCCGTATGGCAAGCCATTCACGATTATATCTTTATCGCTCCTCCAGAAGCACGCCCAATAGCCGAGCTTTATGAGAAATTGAAAAATGCACCGTTCGGAATTACCGAAGGTGTTCTTCCAGTTTTATTATGTGCATTTCTACAAGTTAATCGGGATGAGACTACTTTGTATCGCGAAGGCACATTATTAGCTGAACCAGGTGTAGCAGATTGGGAAGTTCTATTAAGAAGGCCAGAC
>JAAZON010000179.1 GCA_012797725.1 SAR324 cluster bacterium
ATTGCAGCAGCGGTTTGATTTTTACCTTACGCTCAGGACCTCGCAGCCCACCTCTTCGTAATTTAAATTCGATTGCTTCTTTAGGATCGCTAGATGAAACCAAATTTTGCACCTCATCAACAGTCTTAACAGGCACACCATTTACTTCTAAAATAAGATCTGCTCTGTCGAAGTCCCGAACAAAACCCTTGTGAAATGCATCACTAACGAGTCTCTCAATTGGCTTCACGCCAGCATCTTCAGCGGGTCCACCTTCGATTACTCGTCTCACCATGGGGCCTTGATTCGTATCGACAAGTATCCATCCTATTTTCGGTCGAAGAACCTTGCCTGTTGCTATTAACTCTGGAAGCACTCTCTGAATATCATTTATAGGAACCGCAAAACCAATACCTGCTGAGTCCCCTGAACGACTAAGAATTGCAGTATTAAGCCCTATCATCTTGCCATCCATGTCCAACAAGGGGCCTCCTGAATTGCCTGGATTAATAGCCGCGTCAATTTGAATTAAACCCTTCATCAGAAAACCATTTGGGTTCTTTACCGTTCGGTCCAAACTTGAAACAATTCCGCTTGTCAAGGTTCTATTCAGGGCGAAGGGATTTCCTATAGCAAGAACCTCTTGCCCTACTTCAAGTCTAGAAGAATTTCCGAAGGGCAAAGCAACCAAGTCAGAAGGCGGATTGTGTAGCTGCAATACGGCAATATCAAGCTCTCTATCAAATCCAAGAAGCTTGGCTCTAAAATTTTGTCCATTTGCAATGCTAATCTCTATCTTGTCAGCATCTTGAATGACATGAAGGTTGGTGAGTACTATTCCACGCTTAGAATCAACAATCACTCCAGATCCTGTGCCCTCTCTTGGCTCGATTTCTAAAAACAAATCGAAAGGGTCTACAGTCAAAGATATTGTTGTTATGAATGCAACAGCTTCATTAACTTCTTTATAAATGCGAATCGTCCTTTCTTCTAATTCACTCCTCCAAGCAGTCCCTTTTGAAACTTCTGGCCCTGCATTACTGTCAATTCTCAATACATGGAGAGTAATTAAAAAGGCCAATAAGAATCCAAACAAAACCCAAAGGTTGGAAATCTTAAATACCCTTTCAAGAACGCCCTTTAGACTCATCTCAATCCTCCTCTTCGTTCTTTCCCGAAAGCTGTCTCACACGCTCGACCCTAATCACACCGGGGAGAAGCTCTATCGCATTTTTTAACCTTTCAAGCTGTCTAGCGTCTGAAATTTCAAGCTCAAACGCATTCACAGCTTTTGAATTTGGTAGGGTTTTCACGTGCGCGCGGGTAATATTAGCACCATGAGTTGTAATAGTTTCAGTTACTCTCGCCAAAATACCCATCTGATCCTGACAATGTACAGTAAGTCGAACCTTGCGTGGTGTAGCCGCCCCAGTGTCCCAACCAACATCAATCCTTCGGTAAGGATCGCACTTCAATACTTCAGGGCAGTCCGCCCTGTGCACAGCAACACCTCTTCCTCTGCTTATAAATCCAACTATACGATCTCCTGGCAAGGGTTCACAACATTTGGCAAAACGAACGAGAACATCATCCAATCCACTGACCTTTACTCCCACAGCCTCTTTTGATGCCTTTGCTGCTCGTTGAAAGATACGCCTAATGGGGCTTTCTTCCTGCTCTTTAAGAGAGCCTTCCAAATCGGTTCCTTCAGGAACTAGTTTTGAGATGACCTTAGAAACTAAAATTTTTCCGTATCCAATTCCAGCAAAGAGGTCTCCTTCTGAGCGCAATCCCATATGCTGAGCCGTTTCATTAATTCTTCCTTCTTTCTCCAATTTTTTGAGATTTAATTTGAGTTTTCTGAGGTCTCTCGTCAGTATTTCCATACCGAGAGCCATGGCCCTTGCATGCTCTTCAGATTTCAAAAAGGCTCTGATTCTCTGCTTTGCTTTTGATGTTGCAACAAAGCGAAGCCAGTCTTTACGTGGAACCTGACTCTTCGACGTGAGGATCTCAACAGTATCTCCATTTTCAAGAAGGTGATTCAACTGAACAATCTGACCATTAATGCGCGCGCCTGTACAATGATGCCCAACATCGGTATGCACGGCATAAGCGAAATCAAGGGGAGTTGATTTTGCAGACAATCGTATAAGATCTCCCTTTGGAGTAAAGACGAAGACATCATCTGGGAAAAGTTCGCCCTTTACGGATTGAATGAACTCATCTGGATTCTTCAAATACTGTTGAGTTTCCACGAGCTCGCTAACCCATTTCAAGTCAAAAGCCTGAGGAGCTCCTCCTTCCTTATAACGCCAATGGGCAGCAATTCCTTCTTCGGCAAGTTTATGCATTTCAGGTGTTCTAATCTGAATTTCAATGCGCTGGCCTTCAGGCCCAATCACTGTTGTATGGAGTGATTGGTAGAGGTTGGGTTTAGGCATCGCGATATAATCTTTGAAACGCCCAGGCACTGGTTTCCATCTAGAATGAATCACCCCAAGCGTTTCGTAACATGCTCTTATAGTAGAGACGATGACACGAAAACCAAGCAAGTCGTTGACCTCATCGAATGTCAACCCCTGATCTTCCATCTTGTTCCAAATGGAATAGAAATGCTTGGCCCTTCCAGCAACAGAGGCTGAAATGCCATTCTCCTCCAATAGCTTGGAAATCTGATGAATTACCTCTTGTATGTAGCCCTGGCGCTCACCTGCTGATTTATCAAAATCTTCTTTAATTAATTGGTAAATATCGGGCCTAAGATAATAAAGACAAAGATTCTCAAGTTCTGATTTCAACCAAAAGATACCAAGCCTATTTGCTAGGGGAGCGTATATTTCTTTTGTCTCTTGAGCTATACGAATTTGGCGCTCACGGGAAAGATGCTCCAAAGTTCTCATGTTATGAAGACGATCGCAGAGCTTGACAAGAACAACTCGAATGTCTTTTGACATCGCAACAAGCATTTTCCTAAAACTCTCAGCTTGTTTTTCCTCTCTGGAATCAAATTCAATTCGAGTGAGTTTTGTTACACCATCGACAATATGGGCAACCTCTTTTCCAAACTCAGCTTCTAATTGTTCCTTAGTAACAACGCAGTCTTCAATAGTGTCGTGAAGAAGAGATGCCGTTACGGAAGGAATATCTAATCTGAGCTGACATACCAAAAGAGCAGTATCAATCAAGTGATTTATATAAGGTTCTCCTGTGACGCGTCTTTGTCCGCTATGCGCATGTTCTGCAAATTCATAAGCTTTTTTTACTGGAGCTAAGTCCGGGTCGGGATAATATCTTTTTATTGCTTCAGCAATATCTTCATATCGCATATCAACTTGCAGGCGAATACTTCTTTATGCCGCCCAGTCTCCCACCCCTATTGGTTAAAAATCATCAGAGGGCTCTGGCTTACTCTCGTCGTCCTCCCCATTTCCTTTGTTCTCATCTTCATCAGAGTCGTCCTCAATCTCGTCCGCTGCATCTAAAGCATCGTCGTCAGAATCGTCAATTTCGCCGTCCTCGCTGTCTAGGTCATCGGAGGTTTCATCATCATCGGCAGAAAGCGCTGCCTCTTCTTTAAG
>JAAZON010000180.1 GCA_012797725.1 SAR324 cluster bacterium
AAGTTGCAAGCGGATGCCTTTTCTATGTCTGTCGTGCAATTTTGAAATATTAATAAAGGTTCGGAATGTCTTTCAATATTTCGTATAGAAGCAGTCTAGATCTCGAAAGTGTAAAAACTCCAGACAATATAGTCTCGATTTTGGAGGCATGTTCAGGCGGAGAGGGAAGAATTCCTCCAAAACGTCTTAGGATAGAAGATGCCAAGGTTATTGTTGATGCAATTGTTAAGAATAATTCATTAGGCATTGAGCATCTGGAGAAAATCATAAGCCATGCGCAAAAATCCTCAGAATATTGTTGGGAAGTAGAGGAAGAAGTCGGTCTTAATGCAATCGAGTATCGCCGCCTTGCCAGGCTCTATGACAGCATCGTTGCTACAGCAGAGAGAAAACTTGCCAGCATGTCTATGTGTAGTTCCAGGGAGTTAAAGCCAGAGGAATCACAGGTTGGGTCTTAGATCTCTTGACTGTGAAAAATGCAAGTCAAATAGGTTTGAATGAAAGATGCTCGAGGGAAGATGGATCAAATCGAGATATCTTCAATTGGTTTATCATCATTTTTAAGGCACCATCTTCTGTCAGATGAGTCTTACAGCGTATACCCTGATAGTTATCTATCAACCCAGTACTTGTAATGCCCGATGTGAGATCGATCTCATACCACTTGTTGCAAGTGATCATGGAGAAATTGCCAAATTGGTAAAAGGGAGCGGGGGGAGATGTGTGGATAACAAATCCAAGCTTCTCATCAATTGCTGTCTGGCCGACTGTTGAGACATAAATTGGCCTGCCTTCATTTTGTTGAGCTGAAAGAGGTTGACCATCCATCCAACTTGGGATTGGAATATTCAAATAATCCAAAATAGTGGGCGCTATATCCAGATGCTGCGCGTTCTCATTAGCTATCCTGATTTTAGCTGGACTAGGGAAACGTATTAACAACGGAAGTCTCGTTTTATTCCATGCTCGACTATGATCTGAAGTGAAGACTATTAAAGTATTATTAAGTTTCCTTCGCTTGGCTAATTCTTTAAATAACTTTGAGATTGCCTGGTCCAATTCAAGTATGGTGTCATCATAAATGTTTAGATCATCTCGGGATTGAGACTGTAGATCTTGCCCTATGGAAAAAACTTGTCTTTTAGGGAGAAATGCCGGCCCATGAGTTCCCATCCAATGGAGATGAACGAATAGTGGTTGCTCGCTCTTGTCTATCAGAGATAAAAGATATTCCAATTTCTCATAATCATTGAATGGCTTGGTAGGTTGAATAACTTGAGCAAAAGCACTCTGCATATCTTCATTGAAAAAGATATGTTTTAGCCTACTTATAAGGCGATTCCCTAATTCCTGAATAAAAAAAGCTTCGTTTGTCGGTAACACATCATTAATGAAGCTGTTTAATCTATTTATTGTTTGACCCTTTCCGTTGACTTCATCAAAGGCGCCTAGGAAGTTAAGAGCAAGTGCATCAGAGTAAAAATTGTAGGTCAACTGAACATTGTAGTAACCATTTTCTCTTAATATGCCTGGCAGGTGTAAATACGAATCCTCACCTCTTAATATGTCCGGCGCATAGATTACTCTTGTTTTTGTTGGATCTCGGCCAGTTAGTATGGATGTTATTGCTCCAGTTGTTCCTTGAGCATTGGAAAATGCATTTAATGCAACCCATGAATTAGAATCACTTGACAATTTCTTCAGGAAAGGGGTTGTATCTCTTTCGTACCCATACAATGACATGTGATTGGCATCCACACTGTCTGCAGTGAAAATTATTATATTTGGCGGATTTTTAGAATTAATTTCAAGGTGGGATAAAATATTACTTTTCTTGGTAATATTGTGCCCCACAATAAATACACTTGGTATAGCAATAAAGATTGAGAGGAGAAACCATATAGCCCAAGAATATTTGGAGATATATTTTAAAGCATTTTTGTCCATGAAGTTTTGAAACTTCAATACTCTACCCCAAAAAAGAAGAATGAATATAATGAACGCAAGCTCATAGATAATCTTCAAATACTTTCTTGATGTGAAAATTCCAAACTTGAAAATTGTATATGTGAAATTATCTATTAACAGCAGCACGCAAGAAGCCAAAATTCCAGCAGATATAAGAAGCAAGATCCAACAAAAACGCTGCTGATAGTGTTTGGGTGTTATCTTGAGGATCAATAAACTGAGAACCAATGGAACTGTAAACATAACTGAGAGAGATGAGCTTGTAAGAAGATATGTTAGGACTCTTGAGGCAAATGGTACTATTGAAAGAAAGGAAGGTTTTGTTATTTGAAAAAGCCATTCCATCAATACGTAAAAGAAAACAGAAGCCACTGTAGAGATTACCAGTGCCTCCCATGAGAAATGCGATTCTCTCACCGACTTATTGCTCTCTCTGCCCTCCTTGGGTCTAGGCATTTAGTTGTTCAATCAATATCACTTGATTTGTTACCGCTAATCAAAAAAAATCCTTCTAAAGGGTTAGAAAGGATTTTTCAAATAGATTATAAAAAATTAATCATAGAGAGGCCCAGAAAAGGAATCAACATTTGGGGGGGGGGAGCAAAAATCTGCTTTTCTGGTGTTTTTATGGCAGTCACGATATTAGTATTTTCTCTTCTTCTGAATTAGGCTATTAACCACAGATTTAGCATTTTGTTTATAAGATTAAAGGATGTTGAATTTTGCTCGTTTTACCAAGAGTCTTGCTGGCCTTTTGAGCCTTTGCTTTCTGCTATTCTTTGCCTTTCCGCTACTCTTGTTTTCACAAAATGCAGATGAATTTAATTATGGGTTTTTGAGTTTATTGCCTGAAGGACTACTTTACTTGCTTCCAGTTGTTCTAGGACTCGCTTTCTTCCTATCTTTTTTGCCTGAGCGGCTTTTTTCTCTTATGAGTGCAGCACTGCTGGTGCTTATTGTGCTTGTTTATGTCCAAGGGCTATTCCTTGTTTGGGAATATGGCCCATTTAATGGGGAGTTGATTAAATGGAGCCATTTCAAAAAAGAAGAATGGATTGATGGATTAATTTGGTTCTTTTTTCTGAGTCTGGCTCTTTTCTATCATCAACGTCTACGTAAGTTTTACTTCCCTCTCTTGCTCTTTGTCTTAGTGGCGCTTTCTATGTCGCTTGCAAGTGAGCTATTTACAAAAGAGTCAAAGTTTCCAAATGATTCAGAGGCCATAAAAAATGATTCTTTGTTTTCTTTTTCAAATTCTAAAAATGCACTTGTCATAGTGCTTGACACTTTCGTGTCGCCAGCATTTGAAGAAATCATGAAACGACAAGCAGAGCTTGCAAGTATATTTTCTGGCTTCACATATTATCCAAACACTCTAGCCCCATTCTCAACAACAGCTCCTAGCATCCCGTCCCTTTTGAGTGGAACTCAGTACGACAATAGTGAGCCGATCAAGGATTATTTAAGCAGAGTGCTTCCCTTTAGCTCATTACCCTCGCAAATGCATGCTAATGGCTATCAAACGGATACGATGACGATGTCCGTAATTTGTCCACGAATAAAAGGGAGCTGTCATGCGCTTAATAAAATTGTAGCAAGAGATCCGGGTGAAGCTAAATTTAGAGAATACCTTGAGTTGATGGATTTCACTTTATTTAGAGTCTTGCCCCAGGTGCTAAAGAAAAAAGTGTACAACAATGAGAAATGGCTACTTCAAAGGGTGCTGCATAAAGGTGGAAGTCCTCGCTCTCTTTTTAATTCTGTACGCTTTGCCGACGTTTTTGAAAGACGTATTCATACGGATAGTGCTAAGCCAACATTCAAGTTTTTGCACCTGATGATCCCGCATCCGCCCATTCACTTCAAAGCTGATTGCTCGATAATTAAGAAAGAGGAAGAGCTAACTTATTTAAAGCAAAAGAAGAAAGCCTTCGAAGGCCAGGCTATTTGCTCGTTGAGACTTCTGGAGAAGATGTTCTCTGCAATGAAAAAGAATGGGGTGTTTGATAGCTCACTTATTATTGTTACAGCAGATCATGGCCATGCCCTTCGCTATTTGACTCAAAGGGAAGGAGAAGTCCCAGCTCTTATGGAACAAGCAATGCCTCTTCTTCTTCTTAAAGAGGCTGGAGTTAATGGCACAGAGCCTTATAAAGTCTCAAATGCACCAGCCTATTTAATCGATATTCCAAAGACAGTAGCTGACTTTTTTGATCTGAGCTTTAAGTTTCCCGGCGAGTCTCTTCTTTCATTGCCAGAGACTAAAGACCGGCTTCGCTATTATTGGTCCTACGGTTGGCATGATGAATTTTGGAAGAAGACTTATATGCCAAAGATGCATGGGTACGTTGTTTCAGGAAATGTCAGAGATCCAAGGTCGTGGAGTCAGGGCAAGTCTCTCGCTCCTCCAGAAAGATAAAGAAAGCCAAGAAACACTTCACTTGTAGCCAAAGATTAGGTGCGCGAAAATAGCCGACAAAGTCTAGGCCCTTGATTGCAAAAGAGGCTCAAGATAAGCGAATGTTTCCTCTGTTTTCATGATAATTGGGAAATCAAATGTGTCAACTCTAACACACAGTTCAAAATCACTTCTGGGATTCCAGATTTGTTCCGGATCAAAAAAACGAGCTGAGCAAGGAGACTCCTTCAAAAGTTTCGGAATTTCCAATGCATTGAAAGGCTCGTCCTTCAGTAGGGCCTCAAGATACGCAGCGCAGATATCATCTTCTTCAGTACGTTTCATTGCCTCATACCCCATACGAACGAGACTTACAAGCTTGGGAGTCTTCTTTTTAATATAGGCAGCCGTGGCTTTTGCATTTACAAGGCTGCCTGTCAAAACTTCGTTGGCATTTGAAGCTGCCACCAAACCTTGAGTGCCCGCATGAGTTGTATGTATCAGCGTTTTCCCAGTAAGATCCATGTTAATAAGCTCTGATGGTGAATTGCCAAAATCAAAACCTTCAATTTTTTTTGCGTGACGTTCCCCGATCAATAAGACAGAAGGGTCTTTCCTCTTCCATTTAAAAGCCTCTTCTGGCTTTGCGACAGGAATAATTCTTTTAGCACCTTGCGAGAAAGCATAACATGCTGTCGAGAAAGCTCTAAAAACATCTATGATTACAGTTATTCCTCTTGCTTCCTTAGCGCCAGCCACAAAATCATGAATTTTTATTTCCATCGGCCAGACCTGCGTTATACAAAAATCTTTGCATCACTTCGAAGTTTCTTTTTGATGCTTCCGCACATGATGTCACAAAGCTTTGGAATACAATCATCGCAGATGTTGTAATAGACATTTAACTTGTCTTTGCGCCTTGAAAGGATTCCTGCATTTACTAGCATCTGCAAATGCCTGGAAACATTTGCTTGACTTAAACCTGAATCTTCAACAAGTTCAGTAACTGTCTTTTCTTTACGCAAAAGGCAAAACAGTAGTTTTAATCTGCTTCTTTCCCCTAATGCCTTGAATCGCTTGGCAATAAGATCTAAAAGGTTTTCATTCGAGCCAAATAGAGTGTCTTTTTCCACTGGAAGCTCCTGTGTTTGATAAATAGTAGTTGATTATATAATTATATATGTATATAAAGAAAATAGATCAATGCTGTTAGAAATACAAGGACTAAATTTTGGAAAGAAAGAAGGGGAGAAATGAGGAATTTACTGGTTAAGCTTTTTGGAGCTTTGTTCATATTTTTAATTTTACTAGTTGCATCTTGTGGAGATTCGAAGTCTGGAGATGATGGACATTCTGGCGCTGTAGCTCCGGTGCGTGTATTCAAAGTCCAATCAAAGCAAGAGACTGTGACGGAGAAAGTGCCAGGCAATATAAGGTCAAAATTGCGTGCGAACATAGAAGCAAAAGTGCCAGGGCGTATTGAAAAAATGCTTGCGGTGGAAGGCAAGACTGTTAAGGAAGGCGACTTGCTGGCTGAGCTCGATGTAAAAGAGATTAAAGCAAAATTGGATCAGGCAATTGTGGTCAGAGAACAGGCCGAGAGAGATCTTAAAAGATCAAAAATGCTCCTAGAAAGGAAAGCAGGATCTCAGGCCGATTTCGAGAATATGAATGCAAAAGCACAAGTCTCAAGGGCTGCA
>JAAZON010000181.1 GCA_012797725.1 SAR324 cluster bacterium
CTCTTATCTGGGCGAATTCGCTCATTGTCTGAATTAGTCTCAAGATCTTTGCCCATTTCAGTTCCAATGACTTTTACGAGACTCGCTATTGAAATTTCTCGATTACTTCCCAGGTTCACCACGTCACCCACAACAGCATCACTCTCACATACAGCTACCATTCCTTTCGCCGTATCTTTCACATAAGTGAAGTCTCGCGTAGGAGACAGTGAACCCAAATTAATCTTTTTATTGCCTGATGCTGCTTGCGTAATGATGGTGGGTATAATGGCCCTGGTTGAGTGCCTAGGACCAAATGCATTGAAAGGCCTTGCTATAGTCACTGGTGTTCCAAAAGAGCGATAGAACGAAAGTGCTAATTGATCTGCTGCAGCTTTACTTGCAGCATAAGGCGACTGAGCGGAGATCGGATGTTCCTCTGTGATTGGAACAAATTGGGCCGAACCATAGGTTTCACTAGTAGAAGTGTGCATAACACGTTCTATGCCATAATGCCTGGCTGCTTGCAAAATATTTAACGTTCCACTTACGTTGGTAGCAACATAGGATTCCGGTGCTTTGTATGAGTACGGTATGCCAATTAACGCAGCGAGATGAAAAATGACATCTATATCCTTGCAAGCCTCCATGACCTGATGCGGGTCACGCACATCCCCTGGGAAAATCTCAATAGCATCTCTCTTTTCACGTGGAAGGGTATCCAACCACCCCGCACTACCGAAGGAATTGTAATAAACGAAAGCCTTAAGTTTTGCTCCACGCCTTAAAAGCTCTTCCACTAGATGACTCCCGATAAAACCCTCGGAGCCTGTAACAAGTACTCGTTTCGACTTAATGTCCATCTCTAAATCCCATTTGCGTTCAATATTAAAAGGCCTCTGTTCTCATGACTCGCGCTGGCACTCCAACAACAGTTTCGAAATCTTCAACATCCTTTAATACAACCGAACCAGCACCGACTGTCACACCCCTTCCAATCTTGACTCCCTGAATGATCACCGATCGAGCTCCAATATGGGAAGATGCTCCCACTTGAACATCCCCGCAGAGACAAGCGCCACTTGCGATATGCGTGTGATCGCCCACCTTACAATTATGTTCAATTATGGCACCGCAATTCACAATTACATTCATTCCGATACTACAGTTACTGTTTAATAACGAGCCCGCTAAAAGCTGAGAACCCTCACCGAAGCTCGAAGATGGTGCTTGATAAGAATGAGGATGGATCACTGTTGCAGGCATCAATCCATATGATCGGGCAAGCTTGAAAAGAGTCTCCCTTAATGGGCCTGCTCTTGTTGAGCCAATTCCTATTATAAAAAATTCAGCACCTATATTACGGGCTTTTTCTAAGGCCGTGTCGTCACCTAAAAGTGGAATTCCCTTAAAAACCTCGCCTAGTCCGATTTGATTTTTATCAAGGACCCCTATAATCTCCTGTCCTTTTGTGAAACAAAGCGCTTCCAGCACTACTTGTGCATGTCCTCCTGCTCCAAGCAGTATACATTTCTGGGGACGTTGAACATTTGCGCCACTCATTATCTAATTCGCCCTTCGAAAACTAATTACCACACCATATCAAATCAAAGTTTACACTTGTTTTGTTTGGTTTTATCGAGCAAAACTTTGAGAATTAAACCCTGCACCAAGTTCTAATATTTTTTTCATACAACTGGATATTGCATAACCCATTTCCCATCAATTTTCTTCCAGACATTCGAAAGACTTCTGTACTTATCGCAGACCGCCCAAAATTGCGCTTCATCAATTCCAAGGTAATCCAGGAATTCCTTATAAAAGCGCTTCGGAAATTCTCCGTCGTAACGCCGAACCAATCGCACCCCCTCTTCTCTAGTTATGTGATGCCTCCGAATATCTTGTTGTCCATCACGCGAAGCTCGTCCCATGCCAAACTTCATATAACTCAAAAACCAGTGGAAGCCATCGTGCCTATCATCAAGACTAGCATATTTAGTGTAAGTCCCTTCTGAACGCCCAAAATCATTAGTCTCAAAACCAGTGTGTGTAACCGCATAGTAGAAATTCTCTTCTGGCACCCATTTATGATAATATGAGTACCAATGCATCTCGATGCCGCTCTTTTGTATAACATCAGGATGAGGGGGCTTGTACCATTCAAGATCTTCAGGCTTTAATTCGTCGGCATCGACTAGTTTTTCATCTATTCCGTATTGTACAGTTTGATCGACTCCTGCACCTTTATAGTAATATGCTTCCCATTCTTCTGGCCCTTCCTTCGGAAGATTTTTGTATTTTTCAGAGCCACCATATTCTAGCTCTCCGTTCTCACCGTAAAAGATCAACTTTATGCCAAAACGTTGTGCAATATGAAACGCCCAAGCTTTCTGTCCATATGCGAAAGGCTCCCATGCATCACCCTTTAGATCAAAAGCTAGCCTGGCAAGTTTACGATGCACTTTCCCGTTTGGCTGACCAAGAATATTTGCAAAACCAGAAGACACGAAGTTTTCCAGGTTTTGCCAACCTATGTCTGTAAATCTAAACGGCGCCCACATACAACAAAGTGGATGCATATTGTAACGATATTTTAGTTGATGAGCCACAAAAGCGCTGTCTTTTCCACCGCTCCCAGGCACTACCACATCGTAAGATCCATTCGTACTGCGATACCGATTCAATAACGCTTCAAGTTCATGCTCACGACGTTCCCAATCCACGACATTATCTTTCTCATAGGCCCATTGACATGCCGAGCATATGCCCTGTTCGTTGAACTTGGTACGAGGACGTTGATTAGAGACTACACAGTTTTTACAGAAAACGACTTCTTTCGAGATGTAACTCAATTGTTTGTCCAAAGTGACTGGAGCCATTAAAAATCTCCTGTTTCCTATCTACTCAAAAAGTTCTTTGCTATTTTCACTCCAATCGGCCCGCTCAATTCCAAATGAAACTGCAACCCAACCATATTATCCTTCGCAACAGCGGCGCAAAATCGCTGTGTACCATAATCCGAATCTGCTAGAGAATGTTTCGAGTCATTCGGAATCATCACAAAGGAATGGTTGAAATAAACATACGGAGAGTCACCCAGGCCTGACAGGCAAGTCCCCTCCCATACACGATTCTCGGATGGTATCAACGAGTTCCAACCAATTTCTGGTATCTTTTTCCCACAGAGAGCAGAGAATCTTTTCACTTCACCCGGAATTAAGTCTAACCCTGCATGAAAACCAAATTCTTCAGACGAACTCAGCAAAACCTGAGCACCAACACAAATCGCCATTAAAGGTCTACCTGAAGAAACAAAGTCTTTAACTGCATCTATCAAACCCCGGCGCCTGAGCTGCTCCATGGCTTCACCAAAAGCACCAACTCCAGGCAACAGCAAACGCGCGGCTTGTCTAATTGTATGGCAATCGTCACTGACTGTGACACGAGACCCACATTCCTCAAATACTTTTTGCACATTAAAAAGATTCCCAACGCCATAATCAACTATTACAAGTTCAGGGGAAACCACTACTGATCCTCCATTTTTACTTCAGAGATAATAGTCCTGGTGGGAATGCCAGCTTCGATCATGGCTTGTTTCATTTCGGTAATTGAATGAGGAACAACTGGAATGGCCTTATATCCACCATATCCAAAATTTAGAAAATCTATATTACCTGAATCGACCTCCTCTCCCATACGAAGGCGTCGTTCATTGAATTGCATGGTTAAGCGTTGTATCGGCCTTGAGTAATAATAGTGAAGCATCGAAGCAACCGCGACTGCATCAGCCTGGCCCTGTTTAATCACATGAATTATATCCTTGAGATCTCCGGCTCCGCCCGCCGATATTACGGGGACTGGAACCATTTCTGCGATTCTTTGCGTAAGTTCAATATCAAATCCACGTCCCGTACCTTCCTTGTTAATTGAGGTCAAAAGGATTTCCCCCACTCCCAGATCCACAACTTTTTGGGCCCAATAAAAAGCATCGAGGCCCGTTTCCTGCCTACCATAATCTGTCCATATCTCGTATTTGCCGTTTCTGTAACGATAAGCTTCTATCGACGCCACTATACACTGACTTCCAAATATGCGAGAGGCTTCCTTAAGTAAATTCGGGTTTTGAACAGCGGCCGTATTTATGGCTACTTTATCAGCGCCGGCTCTTAATAGCTCACTTACATTATCGATTGAGCGGATCCCACCTGCCACTGTCAGAGGCACAAATATTTGCCGTGCTGTCTGCTTCACAAATGATAAAAGACTATTTCGCTGGTACAAACTTGCGACAGCATCTTGGTAGATCAACTCATCAATACCTTCTTGATAGTACATATTGGCGAAAAAGTCTGGTGAACCCAAAACTCTATAGCCATCGAACTGGATCCCTTTGATAAGATTTGGGCCTTTAATATCCAATCTGGCTATGAGTCGAACAGTGCTTGCCACACCACCTCGTATATTCAATTGTAGCCAATCTCATGACCGTTTTCAGCGCATTATCGTCTTCATGCTTTGGGCCATGCTTTATTATATGGACTGAGAGAGGCTATTTTCAATACAGTAATTCTCAATAAATACATCATTGGAGGTACTCTCAAAACACTGTCAAAATCAATATTCCTTTTCTTAAGATAATTCTGCCCCTCTTTTCCTCGTCGATTTCCACTGTTTTCATATCGAGAAGCGTGATTACTTCTGGAAAATAGTGTAAAAGGGAATCACTGTTCATATTTTAAGGAGCTACATCATGAGCACTACTGACAATCTGAAAACCGCTTTTGCCGGAGAAAGCCAGGCAAATCAAAAATACAGAGCATTTGCAAAAAAAGCCGAACAGGAAGGCTTTTTCAATGTCGCGAAACTTTTTCGCACTGCCGCAGAAGCTGAAAGGATTCACGCGGAAGGACATCTTGGAGCATTAGACGGTATTCTGTCCACTGCCGAGAACCTTCAAGCAGCAATCGACGGAGAAACCTATGAGTATACTGAGATGTATCCACCAATGCTGGATGCTGCAGAAAGAGAAAATCATAAGGCAAAGCGCATGTTTAATTATGCCGTCAAAGCGGAGGAAGTTCACGCCAAGCTCTATATGCTTGCTCTGGAAGCAGTGAAGCAAGGTAAGGATCTTGACGTCAGTAACTTCTACCTTTGCCCGGTTTGTGGTCATATTGAGTTTGGAACAACTCCTGCTTCATGCCCAATTTGTGGTGTCAAGGGTGATAAGTTTGTCCAAGTTCCAGCTTGATTTCATAGAAGGGCTGCGAGCGTTTTGATTAAAATTAAACTGTTAGAATAGATTAAGACAAATGCGAAAATATGTCTGTGATGTATGTGGATTTGTATATGATCCAGAGAAAGGAATACCAGAAATTGGCATTGCCCCAGGCACTCCCTTCGAGGAGCTTCCAGAGGATTTCGAGTGCCCTATTTGTGGAGTTGGAAAATCATCTTTTTCTGCATCGGAAAGTGGTAGCGCAAAGCCCTTCGCACAGACATCCGCAACTCTCGTTGACATAATCCAAAGAACTCCGAGTATAAAGAGTTTCCGTTTTCAAGTAGCAGATCTTTTGGAGTTTAAGGCGGGGCAATATTTGAAGCTTTCTCTTGGAGCTAATGAGGACTTGAGCAGGTTCTTATCAATCTCCAATTCACCGACTGAAAGAAGCTTCATTGAAGTAACAAAGAGAATAAGCACGAGTACTTTCTCGCTGCTTCTCGATCAGGCTCAAAAAGGACTCGAAGTTGAGATCAGCTATCCTATGGGCAACTTCATATTTGAGGGTGACTTTAAGAAAATCGCTCTGATTTCAGGCGGTATTGGAATCACTCCTCTTCGCAGTATTTGCCGTTATATAGTCGATACTAATTTAGACACCGATATCTGTCTGCTATATGCGAATCGAAGCCGGGAAGAGATCGCGTTTAAAAATGATTTTGATGAAATGCAAAATCTCTATTCCAAATTAAAGGCTCTATATGTACTGGATAACGCCGATGAATCTTGGCAGGGCTTGAGGGGCAGAATCGACGCCTCGTTAATCCAGAGAGAAATCCCTGATTACTTGGAACGCTGTTGTTTTGTATGCGGCCCACCGCTCATGGTTAAAGCAATCTCTGAGTGCTTGCTGAACGATCTTAAAGTCCCAAAGAATCAGGTTCGACATGAAGATTTTGTAGGCTATTAAATTGGCCCTCATCGATTGAATGACATTAATGTTCAAAATGATAGGTGTCCCTTTGCGGCTCAATAGATCTAGGCTTTGTGGGAAAACAAAAAGACACAAATGGCCTTTCAACTCCAGTTTTTATTTCACAAAGGCCAAGAACTTCCTATCTGATTACAACATCAGTCTTTTGGTTGTGCTCCTATTGTTAAAATGGAGCTTGATGGAATTTGTTGATTGTGAACATGAACGGGGCTTGTATCAAACAATTCTGGAGTATTCTGCTTGAAAGGCCGATGGCACCATGGCGTCCATGTCTTCGCCCGCTCCTCAATCTCAGCTTTTGTAAAGACGTGATCAAATATTTTTATCTTGCCATTTCTATAGCGCGGAGAAGCAACAGATTCTAGCTTCTTTGCTACACTAGGACTTACCAGATCATAATCCTCGTGATGATTAAGTGCATCCATGGGAATTGCAGCGCTACAATTCCGACAATATCGGCAAACCTGATCCTTAAACTCTTGCGGGGTCTTTTTCCACCAACCCTTCTCAATGGCATAGCCTCCAGGCCCATCGAATAAATGATCCTGGGCTGCGGCAACCTCACAGAAGAAACAACCCTTAGGAGTTATAGACGCTGACCATCTTGTCTGGATCCAACACTTGTCTATAAGCTTCCACATTAACTCTTTGTCTTCCAGTACATCCTCAGCTGCGATGAGGAGCGGCTGATGGGAGTCTTCATCATGCTGGTGGTCGTTGTAGTGACAGTTATGGGGGAAGAAAGTCTCAAGAGTCACACTCTCATACTGTTTCCATTTGTAACCGTTTGTCCAAAGCTGTCTGCGCTCCTTATCGGGAACGAGTTCCTGAAATAGCTCACAAATTTCTTTATACTTAGGATGTGCAGTTGGCTCTCCTCCCATGAGCCCAACTTTTCCAGGGAAGCCCTCAAGAGACTCAAGTGCCTTTCGTACGGTTACTAGATCCATCATAAATGGCTTTCGGTGGTGTCCAACAAAGCGAGTGCAGTTTGCGCACTCAAGGTTGCAGGCATTTGTCACTTCAACATGAATTGTGCTAACCTCATAAAGTGGAATCATAGACTAAGCTCCTAACATTTCTTCCCTTAATGGATCTTTAGATGTTTTAATCTATTGAATAGCTTCATGAATTTTAATCCAGACAGGTTATGGAAAAATGTTGGCAATTACGGGATGATAGGATCCTCGCATGATTTAATCCCATAATCCCTATGACAGAGTCTTTACCAAAAACAGATCAAAGAAAAAGGCCTCCTTATAGATCTCTCGAAGATCGGGTTATTAGCTGGCTGAATAATAGTCGCTATGCTCTTACAGAGCCCTTACTTCTTCGCCTCGCTCGTCTCCTTCACGCCAGAAAGTATCGGGATAAAAATGAATCACCTCTCATATCCGTTTATATTCCGACATACAATCGGGCTGAACTCTTAGCAACTCGATCGATCCCAAGCGTGCTTAATCAAACCTATAGCAATCTGGAACTGCTGGTACTCGGAGATCATTGTACTGATTCAACAGAAGAAGTTGTTCGAAGCTTTAACGATTCACGCTTGCGCTTTTTCAATATTCCCTCACGTAAATATCGATACCCCGAAACAGCGCTGAATCATTGGCTCGCGGGACCAGTGGTAGCTGCAAATACTGCCTTGAGCATGCTCAATGGGAAGTGGATCGCGCGAATAGATGATGATGATAAGTGGACTCCTGATCACATCGAGTCCTTACTTCGTTTTGCACAACAAGAAGATTTTGAATTCGTTTCAAGCTATTGCCTTTTCGAGCGTTTCGGTAAGCGCGAGAAGGGACCAGTCCCTGGAGCTTTAGATTCTTACTATACTAATCGAGAGCCACCACCAGGGGCATATAATCCTCGTATCGGTGGAACTCAGACTTGGCTCTATCGTTCTTATCTAAAGTTCTTCAAGTACAACATCAACTGTTGGCGGAAGAATTGGAATCGAGTGAATGACATTGATATTTCCATTCGAATGTTTAATGCTGGTGTACAAATGGGGTTCCTGGATAAGGTTACATGCGAAATTCTGCCTAGACCTGGTGAGGAGACCGTTGGTTTTGACGCCTATATTTCTGATCCGGAAGAAAAGGAAGAACACTTCAAGTTCCGTGATTAGTACGGCGAAGTCGCATCGCTGGTGTCGTTTATTAATTAAGGTCAACAGTGAAAAAGCTTATTGAAAGCGTCACTAGTATGCCGTTAAGAAAGTGTTTTTCTCTGACAAGTTGTGGAGAAACGACTAAATCCCAGGATTCAAGCTTCGATAAAGTACCTGCGCTAATAATAATTGAAAATCTCTATTTACTCCGGTGATCTCATTTGGCGACACAAGTTGTTCAGCGACACGTGCGGGATCTCCTCGCAGCGCCCTTATCTTCCTATGCATATCCGGACTATATGAACACAACTTCTCATCAAGATTTCTCGCAGTGGATTCTACAATCTCATTAATTTTGTTAGCCGCAATTCCAGACAAATCCGCAATCTTGGCTATATCATGATTCAAGCTCATTACAAGATATGCGAAACCAAGACCGCAAATCTCCGCCGGTAATATGCTCACAAATTTTGCAAAGGGAAAGGGCCACCCTTCTGCAGACCGACATTCCCGTAAGGCAGAGCTCACCAGGAAACGAATAGCCGAAGGAATATTTTCTGGTAATTTGTCCCAAGCAATTTTTTCCTGGGGCAGTACTGGATTGCCTACGGTCTTAA
>JAAZON010000182.1 GCA_012797725.1 SAR324 cluster bacterium
AATGTTGATATCCTGTAGTTGATAGGACAATCTATTTGGACATTGCACAGGCATAAATAGTGCACGAACTAAGAAATAATATATTAGGGTCACTTCTTATTCAAGTTTCCAGCCATCACTCGATCTATCGCGCAAAAGACTTTTTTGGCTCTTTTATTCTTGGGAGTCTTTGGCTGGCAAATAAGCATCATATAGAATGTGATAATAATGGGAATTTAAGATAGTTGACCTAAAGCCAAAGCTAGCCAAATGGAACGCTATAAATTATCAAATAATACAGTGCACTTAGTCCCACCGTTGATTTTCCTTAGCCTTCCTCGTTGTGCAGGACTTAGTTTTGCAGAGTTGTTTGCAGCAGAATTTAGACGTTTACTTATAGACCCGAAAGTCATTTTTATTCCTGCTATTAAAAAGGGCAGCGTAGGTCTTTCCGACATAAAGATTAGTGATTTGGTCAATAAAGAGTGGAAGATTCTTTTTGACACTATGCCTTTTGGTTTTGCTGAACAGATTTTCCATTTTGAGAAAGAACCATTCAATTTTTGCTGTCTTAGAGAGCCCATCGCACGAGGGTTCTCTCACTATTATTTTTACGCCTATCCGAATCCTGATCGTAAAGCAGACATGATTAAGGAATTTTACTCTAATCCGCGTAGCAGGGAGATGCTCTACTTTATATTCAATAGTATGACTGTATATATGTCCGGCATGAAATATGTCTTTCAGGGGAGGGTGGAAAAAGAAGCTTTAGAGATTTGTTTAAATCGGGCTAAAAGGCATTTGGACTTGCTTGGTGTATTTGGATTTTTGGACGAGATTGAAGATTTCATAAAACTCTTTAATTCTTTAAACCCTTACAGCCTCAGCATTGATTGCGGAAAGATGCCAAAGCTCAATGAAGGTTTTTATAAAGAAACTATCGATCCATGCCTTATGCCGCTTATCGAAGAGATCGCAGCCTACGATATCCAATTATATGACTATGCAAAGAAAAGTTTCACTATGCGTTTTAGTCATTTGCTTTAATACAAACTCTGTCTAGAAGGGATCTTTTTCCCAACAAAGAGAAAAGATCGAGATTCTTCTTGGTGTAGTAAGTATTTATAAATGTGAGTAAGTCCTGCCCTTTTTAATAGTTTGGACATGGAATCTTCCGAAAAAGTGAAACTTGGGCGGCAAGCCAAATTTTCTGGTTGTCCCATCGGAGATTCCCGAGGCACGTTCACATCTCCACAGAAGGCCCCCAAGTATTGCTGGCCACCACACGAAACGATGCTGAGTGACTCGTTACGATATTCTTCATAGGAAAGAATTGGTACACGGATGACAAGCAGGCCGCTTGCCATCCATCCGAGATGCTCAATTATGCTAACCATTTCATTTGCGCTAAGTGTAGCAGGGGTCTCAAGACAAATAATTATATCAAAGAAACCCAGTCTATCTTTTAGGGGTTGGTAGGGATCTAACTTCAGAAAATCTAGCTGATCTAGGCCTAATGCCCTTTGAGCGAAACAAGCGCGCTGAAATTTCCCTTCCTGACTTTCAATCCCAACAACATTTGAGCCACGACGGGCGAGCTCAAGGCACAATCCTCCTTCGCCACTAACTATTTGAAGAATTCTTAAACTTGAAAAGGCCACCTCTGTAAAGTCTTCAATGATTGACAACACTTCATTTAGATTGGATGAAGTATCATCAGGCCGAGTATAAATACCATGACCAAGACAAACGTTGTCCACTTCCCATGGCCCATATTGTTTTTCTATTGCTAGTTTTTCTTTAAGAATTAATTCTTTGTCCATAGTCCGTACAATGTTGGAAGTTCCGATCTAAAGATATAGCAAATCGATCGTTCATAATATAGGATAAGAGTACATGCTTATGCAGAATAATACTCTCAGGAGTGGCTAAAATGGGTTATCTTTTGATAACGGGGCATCCCCGTTCTGGAACTGGATACATGGCAAAACTTTTTAGCGCCAATGGTTACGATATCGGGCATGAATCATTAGGTAGGAATGGCATATCAGCCTGGCAATTTGCTACACCCATAAATCATACAATATGGGCTGTAGATCTTCATAGAAAGGATTTTGAATTCGAGACAGTCATTCACGTTATCCGAGAGCCGTTGAAGTGTGTAAGTTCGGTGGTGTGCACGGAGCAACACTCTGAGTCGTATCGTGCACGGTATGTAAATCTCATAGGGAATGTTTTTGAAAGGGCTGTCTTGTCTGTCTCTGGTTGGAATAAACTAATACAATCGCAGCTTCCCACCTATACAGTTCCTTTGGAGCACGCGGCAGAGATTTTTGGTTTTAAGGATGTCGAAATTACCAATTCACGAAACCATCCTTTTCTTGAGGAGAAACAACTCCAAGAGTTAATTTCACCAGATATTTATGCCGTGTATCTGGAAATGCTTACGCAATATCAGTGGCTTTGCGCAATGTCTTCACCGATCACTCTTGCCTAAGCATATTCGACACATTAATACACCCCTGCTCTCGGATATGAACTTCATGGACGCCAAATCCAAAACGAGACATTTCTCGAGTATAATTAGGCAAGAGCTCTCTTTTTAGAACGGTCATAATTGTTCCTCCAAAACCACCTCCATGAGGTTGATATCCTATAGCATCTTCATTTCCGGTGCTTCGAGCAAAACTTCGAGTTCTATGGATCGCAAAGGGGACAGGCTGATATTCCGGATTAGCGATGTCGTAAGTATTTTGAAGAACCTCCATGGCACTTGTAGAGCTTTCGGTCATAAGTTTGAGAAATGAAGGTATATCCCGCCTGGATAAGGCGTCAAACATTTTTCGGACAAGTTTGTTCTCTATGAAAAAATGTTCTGCACGAAGCACCGCTCGATGGTCGTAGGTTTTATATAGCTCTGCCAACGCTGCATTGAAGAGATCTTCAGAGACTTCCCGAAGCATGCTTTTTTCGAAGAAAGCCGCGATAGCCTTCATGTCTTCGGATATTCTTAAATGTTGGCTGTTTTTACCACGATGCGTGCTGTTTGTATTAACGAGTGTAATGGCATAACCTTCGTCAGAAAAGATCAGGTCTCCGTCGTTAATATGAATGATGGTAGGCTTGTTTTGATACTCGAAATCAACCATGTTAATTCCACCTACTGCGCCTCCAATTTGGTCAAGCTCTCCTGAGATTTTCTCCCATGAGATTTCCTCAGAGTATCTTCCAGCAGATGTTCGGATTAAAAGAGGTATCTCTGAGTTGTTGTATAAATCCGAAATAGCCAAACTAATCATATTTTCGAAAGCTGCTGATGACGCTAATCCTTCTGCTCTAGGGAGATTCGAGTGAAGGCTTAAATTTAGGCCAGCAACTCGATAGCCATGGTCACGAAGAAAATGAGTCAAAGCTAAAACAAGGCCTTTTGTGTCAGGTCGAATCCACCATTCTTTAAGATCAATTGAATGAAGGTTCTTATGCAGATTATATCTGATATTAATTGTGTTGCTTTCGTTTTTGGATGCGCATGCAATGACGTCAGTCATAAGACTGGCGGCAAGTACTAATCCGGAATTATGATCAGTATGGCAGCCGCCTAAGGATAAACGTCCTGGTGAAGATATAAAGATTGGATTCGTTTGTCCGTAAGTGCTTTCGTGTTGATCTCTTAGTGCCACGTAGCGTGCGATTTGTGACTCGATGATATCTCGATTGCGCCCATAGATCTCAGCAAAGACAACATGGGCTTGTGGAGCATAAAGTATATCGTCAGAAAAGTCTGGACTGTTGTGTTGCTCAAAGTTCGCTTCCAGCATGGGAATTCTCGTATTGTTTCCTTTAGCTAAGAGGGGTCTTTAAAATCCGTCTGCAAAGAGTTTGTATTGCTTTCTAGCCGCTCAAGAGTCACACAGACTGCTATCTCAGATATGTTTGCCAATCTTGGCGCCATGCTTGTAGTGGCGAGAATGTGGTAACGTCGTTTGGAGTCCAG
>JAAZON010000183.1 GCA_012797725.1 SAR324 cluster bacterium
CGTTTGTGGGGTATTAAACCCATGTGTCCATTTACAGCCAGCAAATCGCCAGCGCAAAAAAAGATCTCCTACATTTTCCCAAAGGTACTTTGTAGAAGAGTTCTTTTGCTCGTCTGTTCCATAGCACTGTTCGTATGTCAGTCCGAGTGTTTCAATACAGAAATCTTTCAGGGTATCTGCAAACGAGCACTGATAAACAGACACACCCATTCGCTCGAAATACCCAATGATATATTTGCCAACCTCATTTTTGCCAGCGCACTTTCGTCCGCTGAGAGCAATAATGGTTTGTTTCATATCAGGTGCCAGGCAACGTCCGTACGGCCACGCACGTTTTCCCCTGAAGCTTGTAATACTTTGAATCTTTAACCACATCACCCTTATGGGCGACCAACTGCTTTGTTTTGGGATCAATAACGTCCTTCTGGTATCGCATAAACCAGTCTTTTTTGTCTAAAACCCCGAGGAATACCCCTTCAGGCAACATCATCCATGCCTCTGCGGACTCTTCTTTTTCACTCACCGCCAAGGCATTGTTCACATTTAGGTCGGTGATATATTCTTTCGCAACCTTCAGAGCATCCTCTTCTGTTGCAAAGCGACGTGTCGCAGCGTCGTGATATCGCACGGGGGCCCAATCTGTCCCAAAATCATCCTTTTCCACAATCTGATAAAATGGCATTTGTTCTCTCCTTACTCTCGAAAACTGATTTGATCTTTCAGGAGATGAGGAACATCACTACGATCTTGCCAATCAGGGCCAAATGTCTTGACCATGACATTTTGATCACGATAATCCAACGGTCCAACGCGACCAGGATTATCAGGGTCAATTCGAGACAATGCAGATGCCACAATCAGCAACTTTGCCGCCTCATCTCGACTTTCCCAATCACTCATGAACATCTTGATGAAATACGTTTTCGAGTTCGTGAATGACTCTGGTTCAGTCTCGCCGCTCATCTCATAGAGCTTTGCCTTTTTGTCAGGTCGCTCTTTGTTAGTGCAGCCGTAGGCGACAATCCTATCCACTTCCACAGACCCAAACCTCTCAGGATACTTCTCAACCATTTTCGCAGCTAACTGGCAGAATTCAGTGATCTCTTCCCACTTCGGTTTGACTTGCATTGTCATCTCCTTAGAAACTCAAACATCTGGTTAATTATACCGTGTTATTACGGCATTTCAAGTTTTTGGCCTCTTCCGAAGTCAAAAAGCATCCAATCTTTGACATTTAGGGCAACCTTGCCCTCAGAAATAGATTTCAACCTATCCGTTAGTGCATCAAAGCTATCGAACACGTTATTATGCCCTACCAACCACATCATCCAGTAAGAACAAGTTTCCTTCCCACCCTTCCAAACAACCATCGTAGGTTTATGTTGAATAGTGGCATTGACAATCTCGTGGATAGTACCATACGTCGGGGTTTGCAGGGATAAATACTTCGTTACCAACTTATAGAACACACCACGCATTTTTGTCGCAGTCTGGAAATGAGGCGCAGACATAATAACTTCTTTTGAGAAGATCTCCTCAAATTCGTCTATAATGGGTTGTATACTCTCTTGGCTCATCTTGGTGAAATTAGCAAGTACTAAATCGCTCTTATCTACTAACCGCAAATCGACATGAGCTATCTGGTTCATTACACGGCAAAGACTCTCGTAATCCTTGGCTTTACGATACTTTGCACATACCTCTGCCTCGCTATCTAGATCAAACTCAAACATTCCCTTCGGCAGTGGCTTTCGGCATGGATTGAATATCTGTTCCTTCTTAAACCCAAGATCAATGAGACCTTGCGTCCACTCATCTCGCCAAGATGTATTAGCTCGATCAAAGTCAATTGGTCCACTAAAGATACACCATAAAGTATTTCCAGTCAAATACTTTCTTTATGCAGTCCATCGTCTCGCCTTATGGCTCATACATTCTGGCATGTACGGCTCTATTAAAGACACGAATTGTTCTCTATATTCTTTATCAATGCGTAGCATGCGATAGCCAGAGTATTCACAGACTACACATTTAGGATGAGCGAATGTTCTATTATTCCTGTGACTGTTCGACAATATCCATGAAGTCATCGACAAACTTATGCAATTGAGTTCTAATGGAACTCAGGTTTCCAGTATGGAATCGCAAAGGAATTACTGTTCGCTGTCCTGAGTCATGCGTTACAACAGCAGGATCGTAGTTACCTCCTTCAGGCAACGTGGCCATGCCCAACGCTATGATTGGACTGCGATCAGGAGTAATTGCCATTGGCGTAATCGGGGATAAGGCCATTACACTTCTCCACAATCTATGGCGATATTTCGCCGGTAAGGCTCCTTATTGACCACTCTGTGCCCGAAACTCATCACATTCAATAAATCGTCCTCAACACTATTCATATCAGTCCAGCTGGCTCTTACAATACCCGGTTTGTCATGAACGAATTCCTGCAAAGCCTGCATGATAGCGGACTGGTCTTCTTCGATATAAGCAAAATCAATACCGGCTCGGCTGATGAAATGCGTGCTGTGATCGTAGACATTGATTTGAACCAGATCGCTAAGATATAAGATTGATGACGACGAATGTATCTTATGCCCCTTAAAAGACAACCCTGTTATGATATTATAGACCGCGA
>JAAZON010000016.1 GCA_012797725.1 SAR324 cluster bacterium
GGATATTTGAGCCATATTTTTCAACAAAAAAGGAAAAAGGGACTGGCCTTGGGCTTGCAACAGTGAAGAGCATAGTCAGTCTTTTTGGAGGGGCAATTGATTTGCAGTCTATGGAAAACAATGGAACAGTAATAAAAGTTTACTTACCATTGCTGGATGAGACTATGAAACTTTCCACTGACCAGGCTTCGGAAACTGAAGCAAGTCAATATGGACTCCTTAAGGGCACTGAACGTGTGTTGATTGTTGATGATGAGCATCCAGTTAGAAACGTATTATCAATTAGTCTTGAACATTTGGGATATTCAGTCGAGGCAGTAGCATCTGGACCTGAAGCAATTAATCTGTTGAAAGGAGATCCGAAGGCGTTTGATTTGATTATCCTGGATATGCTAATGCCGCAGATGTCAGGTAAAGACGTATTTTGTCAGCTAAAGGAATTAAATCCTGATATTAAAGTACTTGCTATAAGTGGTTTTACATCAGAAGAGTCGATAAGGTACATTCTAGATCATGGTGGGAAGGGATTTATTCAGAAACCGTTTACCATTGAAGACTTGTCAAAAAAAGTAAGGGCCTGTTTTTGATTTGAAGCCGTTTAGCGTTGGCAACGTTATTATTGATCCTCCTTTAATACTCGCACCAATGAGTGGTGTCACTTGTTCTGCGTTTCGAAGGCTTATTAAGAGGCTAAATCCTGGAGCTGTTGGACTGGTAGCTAGCGAATTCCTATCAGTGGAAGGAATGACACGAAATGGGCGTCGCACTCTTGAGATGATGAGATTTCGGGAAGAGGAGAAGCCTCTTAGCATCCAGATCTTCGGAAGAAATATTGCCCGAATGAGAGACGCGGCTCGTATGATTGAAGATGCAAATGCGGATATTGTTGACATAAATTGTGGATGTCCAGCGCCTAAGGTGGTTAAAAAAGGCGGCGGCTGTGTCTTGATGCTCGAGCCTGGGCTCTTGGCTCAGATTATACGTGAAATCCGCAGTGCTATATCAATACCGCTTACAATCAAGATTCGGTCGGGTTGGGATTCAGCTAATCTTAATGCTATTGAAATTTCAAAAATCGCGGAGTCAGAGGGGGTTGATTCTGTCACGATTCATGGGAGAACTCGCAGCCAAATGTACCAGGGGGAGGCCGATTGGGAGATTGTGGAGCAAGTGGCTGACGCCCTTAAGATCCCAGTTTGTGGGAGTGGAGATATTAAAAATCGAGAAACCGCCTTGTCGCGGCTGAAAGGAGATATTGCCGGGCTGTACATTGGCCGTGCGGCTCTGTCAAATCCCTATATTTTTAGAGAAATTGTGAATGGAGAAGATCTCAATATTCGTAATGACCAAATCGGTGCGATTAACATAATAAAGCAATATATGGAATTGCTGCTTGAGGATATGCCTGAACGCGCCGTCATAGGACATGTTAAACAACTGATAGGACAGATAACGCCTCGAAGATGGGGATGGAAAACTACGGTACTCAGAGCCCAAAATCTGGAAGATTTATTGAGCTTGCTCTTTGATGCTACAGCCCAGCTATCAAAAGTTAAAGACAACACTACCCTGTTGCTTCACGAGAAAATCAGTTAATATCCTTGATGATTGTTTTAAAAATGATAGAAGCCGTTTACGCCATTGTAAGTACAGAAAACCTGGGCAAAAGAAAGTGATAGATTAGCGCAGGTGCGAGGCATTTCCTTGAGAAAACGGTTTTTGCTTGTTGAGATTATTTTTATCATTGAGTAGATTTTTATCATGTTGAAAGTCCAGGGTATTTGCCGCTCTTTTGGTGAGCGAAGAGTTTTAAATGATGTTAGTTTCAATATTCCTGAAGAAAAACTTGTAGGATTGATCGGCCCAAGCGGTGGCGGAAAGAGTGTTCTCCTAAAGATCCTAGGCGGTGTTCTTAATCCAGATAGTGGTTTTATAGATAAATTGGTCAGGGATTCAATGCAGGTCAGCCTGATGTTTCAGGAAGGGGCACTCTTTGATTCATTAAACGTCGTGGATAATGTTGCTTTTCCTCTTGTGCGTGGTAAAGTGCCAAGCTGCAATCTACCCAGTGGAATAAAAGAGCAAGTGCTTGAACAAGTGCAAGAAGTCTTGGCAAGAGTAGGCCTAACAAAGGCCGCTCAAAAAATGCCAGGGCAGTTGAGTGGGGGAATGCGACGGCGTTTATCTCTCGCGCGTGCGCTTGTTACAAAACCCAAATTGCTGCTCTTAGACGATCCAACCGCAGGGCTGGATCCAGTTGCGAGCAGTGTAATTATGGATTTTATTGTGGAGCTGCATCGTGAATATCGACCGACAGCCTTGCTCGTCAGTCATGATTTAAGGCGGCTTCTACCGGTGGTTGATTCCATTTTGGGGCTCTTTGACGGAACTATTCGCTTTAATGGCGATTTTAATGCCTTGAAGAAATGTGATTGCGAAGAACTCCGGCGTTTTGTTTCTTGCAGGTATGATTTGACTTAAGATAAATATCCTGCACATGATGTATTTCCCTGATTTAAATGAGTAAAGTTTCCCACATAAGAGAAGCACGAGAGAGATTGCTTGCGGGTATTGGAGTTCCTGAAGCAGAGCCATTTGTTATAGATCGGTTTCAACAAGAAGCAATTTCACATGTTACAAACGGTGAGGATACTCTGGTTGTTGCACCAACAGGCTCTGGAAAGACTTTTATTGCGCTTCAGGCAATTGATGCTAGCCTCTTCCAGGGTTTAAGGGCGGTCTATACAACTCCATTAAAAGCTCTCTCGAATTCCAAATACACAGAACTGAAAGCTAAATTCGAACCTGAGAAGAAAGTTGGACTTCTAACTGGTGATCGCAAAATTGAGTGTGACGCAGACGTTGTAGTAGCAACAACAGAAATATATCGTAATGAATTATATCGCTTTCGAGAGAGTTTCTCCCTTGTAGTCTTGGATGAGGTCCATTTTATATCGGACCAACAAAGGGGCGCTGTGTGGGAAGAGAGCATAATTTTAACACCTTCTTCAGCTACTTTGCTTATGCTCTCTGCTTCAATTTCTAATGCGCGTGAGATTGCAGAGTGGATTGAAGATGTACGGGGTAAGCCCTGCAAAGTGGTGCTTGAAAGTAATCGATCGGTTGAACTTCGCTATGGATTTCTGCACCCGGACTATGGGGTGATTCCAATTTCTGATAGCCAGGGGCGATTGATGAAAGAAGTCTTTCATTTTTATGGTGGTGCTCATCTTGACGGAGGAGGCTTAAAGCTTAAAGGCTCCAAGTTCCGAAATGGAAGAATAAAAGGTCGAAAATCAAGGAGGGGGCGCTGATGTTTCGGAGCGAATACCCTTTAACAAAGATTTTACCGGCCCTTGCAGGAGACGATCTGTTGCCAGCTATAGTGTTTAGAACCTCCAGGCGTCAATGTGATGCTGATATTCAGGCGCTGTCGCGCACGAAATGGGGACTTTTAAATAACATCGAGCAGAAGAATCTTCGTAAGGTAATAGATGAAATAATTGCCCGTTATGAAATGCCTAGAGAGCTTATTTATGATCATCCTCATTGTCGGGCATTGCTTTCTACAGGAGCTGGGGCTCATCATGCAGGGCAACTTCTTGTTTGGAGGCTTCTACTTGAAGAGCTTATGGCAAGGGGGGCTCTTCGAGTGATGGTGGCAACTGGGACCGTTGCAGCGGGGGTGGATTTTCCAGCCCGTACCGTAGTTATTACAGCCCATAGCAAGCGGGGATCCGAAGGATTTAATGTTCTTACCTCAACAGAGCTTCAACAGATGTCAGGAAGGGCA
>JAAZON010000184.1 GCA_012797725.1 SAR324 cluster bacterium
AAATACCAATAGCAGGACATTATGATGCAGAAAAAACAATTGCCAGCTTCATTGGTTTCGCGCCTGCAAATGACCCTAAATTTGTAATGTTGGTAACCTTAAGGGAACCTCAGTCTTCAATTTGGGCATCGGAAACCGCCGCTCCTCTTTGGTATAATATCGCTAAGGATATATTCCTACGTTTTGGTATACAGCCAGGATAGGTATATACTAGTAAGCTAGCCTATGGATATTAAGGTAAAAGGGGGACAGAAACTTCACGGGGAAATTAGCCCTTCAGGGAGTAAAAACTCTGCTGTTGCAATTTTACCTGCAACCTTGCTTTTTAATGAACCGGTAACCCTTAAAAACATTCCAGATATTAAGGATGTTGTTATGCTAGTTAATATTCTTCAAAAACTGGGAAGTAAGATTAACTGGAATAAAGATGCAGGAGTTATGAATATAGACAACTCCCGAATTTCATTCGCTAAAGTAAATAAGGAAGATTGGAATACTATGCGAGGCACATCGCTTTTATGGGGCCCGATGTTATCTAGGTTTAAGAAAATTGAGTTTGACGGTTTGCCAGGGGGTTGTACTTTGGGTTTCAGGACGCTTGATCCTCATTTTAAAGCTTTTAAATCTCTGGGGGTAAAAATCTTAGAAACTGAAGGTAGTATAAAAATGAATTCAGAACATGCTTCAGCCAACAGTTTTTGGCTAACCGAAATGAGCCCAACTGCAACCGAGAATGCTCTTATGCTGGCAGCAACTCTTAAAGGGAGGACTAAAATTATTGGTGCCGCCTCAGAACCCCAAGTCCAGGATTTATGTAACTTCCTAAACGCTTCCGGAGCAAAGATTACTGGAGTGGGATCTTCAATATTGGAAATTGAAGGTGTTACCGGATTAAACGCCACTGAGCACAGCCTTTTTAGTGACCACTATGAGATAGCCACTTTTCTGGCTATGGCAGCAATTACAGGTGGAAGCGTAAGAGTTAAAAACGCTCAACCAGAGCTGTTTGTGATGATAAATGATACTTTTTTAAAGTTCGGAGTTGAGGTTAGATATGACGGGACAACAGCCTATATCGATGAGGGGCAGAAAATTTCAGTTAAGTGCGACGGAGACAGAAAACTGTTGGTTGTTAAGGCCCAACCGTGGCCGGGTTTACCGGTAGATTTGTTGCCTCTATTTATACCAATGGCGCTTTCTTCTAATGCCGGACAGACACTTTTTCATAATTGGATGTATGATTCTGGCCTTTTCTGGACCAGCGAATTGGCCAAACTTGGAGCCAACATTGTTATGTGCGATCCCCATAGGATTATGGTGATTTCAGGAGAAAAACTTAAAGCCGATACCCTTGAGGCTCCATACATTATTCGTGCCACAGTCGCCATGGTGATGGCCGCGATGATTGCGGAAGGGGAATCTACAATCTTAAATGCCGATGCCTTATACCGTGGGCATCCTCATTTTTCTGAAAATCTAAGAAGCCTTGGGGCTGACATTCAGGAGGTGGGTTAATGAATCTTTCAAAGCTTTTATCCTCTTTGGATTATGTGCGTGTTTACGGATCCTGCGAGCTAAACATTTCTTCAGTTACTAA
>JAAZON010000185.1 GCA_012797725.1 SAR324 cluster bacterium
AGCTTTAATATAGGCAGTTTTCGCTATGCGAGCCACAATGGAGGGTACTTGGTAAAGCGAGTACATAAGGCTCGCGCGGGAGGTGAAGTAGAGTTTGAAATATATTGCGAATACCGAGTAATCTTCGAAAGATATCTTGCTTGGCGGAAAGAGTTTTTTTCTGACGGAAACGATAATAGAATGTTTCCTTTGAAAACACCAAAGTGTGATACGGTCAAGTTGCATCCGAACTTTGAGCGAGTTAAAGAGCGCTGCGATCTTGTAGGCGTGCCCTATTTTGGACCTAGGGAATTGCGAAAAACACGCGTGAACTGGCTTATTCGTAGGACACAAAATACGAAACTAGTGGCAGAAATGGCACAAAATACCGAAACGACTTTGCTCGCTTCCTATGAAAGGCCGCATCATCAGCGTGCAGTATTAGAAATAACAAAATTTAACATAGAGCTTCAGCTTCCCCAGAAAGCTCCGGGGCCGGGGTTGTGCGCGAAGACCACAACAGACTCGCCAACTTCAATCGATTATTCTGGGTTAGAACCAAACTGTGTCAACCCGGCAGGATGTCTATTTTGCTCGTACCATAGAGACATCGAAAGTTTCGACCACGTATGGTCTCTAAAAACTTACCAGCGATATCAGATCGAGCTTCTCACAACTCATAGAGCAAATGCGTATTTATCAGGCTCTAATCCTGTAGAACTAACTATCAAGAGAATAGGCGCAAAGATTAAAGCACTCGAACATTCAGGGGCGCAAGTCAGGCAATGGATCGAGGAAAGTGAGGAAAGGGTAAATGAGGGCTATTACCATCCGCAGTGGGACATGTTCATTAGGATTTTGGAAATAAAATGATAAGTTACTCTATTGCCGATTCAACTTGCGGAATTGATTCGGATATTATTACACCCGCGTGCCCCAATTATAAACTGGGAAGCTGGCCTCCTGCTGATGACTTCCCGGTGGTGATAGATTCACGTGGTAATGTTGTAAGCCGATTCTTGGACCCAATATGGAGACTATGGCCCTGGGCGAATAAAACTCTGAATATAAGCTTTCTTGATACGTCAAATGGAGGACGCTCGCCTGCGATATCTAAGGAGAATTCGTACACACTAAGGCTAATTGCAGCGTGGTTATTATATGGACCAGCCGCAGTGAACTGCACAGCTTCTTTTGATCGGAAAATGACTCTTCTTAAAAGCATATTTAAGATTGCGACGGCCGAAAATATTGACATAACGCAGATGTCAAAGTTTCCGAGAGTCATTCAATCCTGCGCACGCGATATACCACCAAAATTCGCCGCACCACTAATTCATCTCTTACATCAATTGTTGAATGACGCTGAAGCGATTGGATTTTCTATTATTGATGAAGCTGGATTACGGAGCTTTGCGAGTCTTGTTTCGTCCACAACCGCGTCGCAAACGGCTTATATCCCACCACGAATTTGGAAGTATCAGTTTAACCGAGTCGAGGAATTTATTGAAGATTTTTTACTTCACAAGCATGCGCTAATTAAATGTTTCAATTTTTGCTTAGCGACTTATGCTGAGTTTTATGGATCTTTAGAGCGGGCCTGCACATCCGGCGTCACTGGGGATAAATATAAATCGCCATTCTCTTTAATAAACAGAAAAACCCATGGCGGATATCCTGGAGGATTCGCAGACGTGGCCCTTACCTACGGAATTCTAAACTTACTTAATAAGTGGGTAGTGCCTGACGGCAAAGATATTAGCAGTGCCGCTATGAAAGTAACTCGCTTTTCAACATATCTTTCCATGGCAAACGCCGCCTGTCTATCTCATATTTTAAATCTTTCGCTTATGAGGATAAGTGAAGCATGGTCACTGACGATTGACTGTCTTGAAATAGAAAAAGATCCTGATATTGGTGACATTTACCTCTTGAAGGGCATTACTACTAAGACGGTCGATGATGATGAGGCTCGCTGGATCGCAGCGCCATCAGTAAGCAAGTCAGTCGAGGTCGCAAGGTGTGTAGCAGATCTAAGAAATATATGTGAAAAACGAAATGCTGGTATTAAAGAAAGCGGAAGTAATGATTCAAAACGGTTTCTGTTTGTACGAACTCAGGAGCCTTGGGCTGGGATCAAGGAGCAGATTCGAGGGATTCGACATATACCCCCCAGCTATAAACAAATTTCGGTATATTTCCCAAAGTTATTGGAACCAAAGGAGCTTAAGATCACAAAACGAGATATGGAAATGGCCCGACTGATAACTCCGACACTAGATACAAATAAGATTTGTGAAGGTAAAATCTGGCCGTTGGCCTGGCATCAATTGCGCCGCACTGGTGCTGTCAACATGCAAGCTTCAGGTTTGGTAAGCGACTCTAGCATACAGTATCAACTCAAGCATGTGACGCGTGCAATGACTTTATATTATGGACGCGGATATTCCCATCTACGACTCAGCCATAGTTCAAGAAATGAGTTCATCAAAACCATGTATGAAGTGCTTGCCAAAGAAATTGAACTGCTTCAATCTGATCGTTTTGTTAGCCCCTATGGCCAACAGAGGAAAGATCAAATATTACACTTAGTAAGTATCTCTGACAGTAAAAAACTTGTCAGCGCGACAAAAGCCGGAAAGATTTCTTGGAGGTTTACAGTATTAGGAGGATGTACTAAAAAAGGCTATTGCGAATACGGAGGAATTGACAATGTCGCACGCTGTTGTGGTGGCGATGGACGTCCACCTTGCATCGAAGGGCTGATCGATAAGTCCAAAAAAAACGTTATATTCGATCTCGGGATTATAGTGAATGAGCGAATAGAGTCGGCTCCAGAGGACTCTCCGTACAAAACAGCATTGATGGCACAAAAAGCTTCAATCGATAACGCACTACGCTTGCTAGACTCCCAAGAGGAGAGCGCGTCATGAAGGCTGAAATTTTGTTTCGGGAGGCTTTTTACCGCCTATTAAATAATGGCCCTCAAGTGTTGCCGAAGGGTGCTCATATCTCTCAGAATAACGTAGCACGTGAAGCTGGCTGCGACCCAACTGCCCTCCGAAAGTCAAGGTACCCAGAACTAGTTGCCGAAATAAAGTCTTGGATTGAAACGAACAGCACCCAAGAGCCTTCCAACCGACAAAGACTACTTAAGCAACGTAGTAAGAACCGGACTCTCAACGAACGGTTAACCGATACGAAAGTTACAATGGATGTTGCTCTATCTATGCTTGTAGAGGCAGATGCCAAAATACTAGAACTTACTATGGAGCTTGAGCAGCTTAAGTCACAACTGCCAAAACAAAAAATTATTTCATTTCCAAGCAAATGACGCTTAATTAATATTGCCTCCGTTCGAAGCGACTCTATTGCAATCCAGAATAGCGTAGGACGGAGAATTACTCTAATTTCATTACAAACCCATGAAAAATCTTCGCAGCGTAGTGAAACGTTTCCTGAATGGCAGGTAAGAGAGGTTTCCCATCCCTATCTGCTTAATCCCGATGTGAAATTCTGAGCGGGTATGAAGCAGCTCGGGCAAGCAGAGCCTATGAATTAATGTAATGGATTGCTC